>NZ_JBFULQ010000001.1:0-73345 GCF_054049815.1 Mesorhizobium sp. P5_C1
CTGGGTGATGGTTTCGATCGAACCATGCACCGTCAGGCTTGGCGTCTCGTATTCTTGCTTTTCAACATTCTGTTCCATTTTACTCTCCAATATGGACTGGAAACGGCTTGTCGAGTGCCGTCAGCACTTGCATGCTGCAGCGCAATAGCTGCATGGCAGCATTTATGAGTCAAGCCTGATTTACCAGGCATTAATCAATTACGGGTTGCGCGACCACCTTATGTGTGGGTCATGCCCAAAATATGACATCTTCTAGACCGATTCCCTATGTTTGGCGACCATGTCAATGCCGATTCTTTAAGCATTTGATTTTGCTTGAATAAAACATTTGCCAAGTGCCTTTATTTTAGGCATCCCTAATAGGGTGAACTGAGCCGGCAAATCCATGGTGAGGCAAGCTGAAAACGCCTTGTTAGGGGCGGTATTTCAACAGCGGTTTTGACCGGCTTTTCAGCAGTGCCGGTAAACGCCAAGGTTGCAAAATTCTGCGATGCAAAAGGAAAGGCTTTACGCCATCAAGGTTTTTGGTGATGCTTGCTTCGCAGTTGCAGCATACGCGCCGCGCAAATCGCTTTTTGGGGAGACTGTGCGCTAGATGGCCTTGCCGGATGGTTCCTATGAACGACTGCGCGCCGCCGATTGTGCCGACGAGGTTGCCTATGTGCGGGCCTGCCTGCGGTTGTATTTCGCCGGGGCAGGAGCCACTACTGGCGACGTATCGATGCCTGGCCCTGGCGGTGCCAATGTTGCCGACATCGCTAGGCTGAACAAGGTCGCGACCTTTGTCCTCAAGGCCTTGTCACGCGCGCCTGTCAGTGACAGACAGCCCGAGCTTTTCCATTGGCTGGACAGCTACCGCAGGAGGACGGTCTCGATGAACGCGTCCTGCATCATGGATTCCATGGCGATCCATGACGTGCTGCGCGAAAGCCGGATCGATTTCGTCTTTCTGAAGGGTCCGTTCCAGCAGCAGCTTCTCTACGACGACCACTTCATGAAGCCCTCGGGCGATGTCGACATTCTGGTCTCGCCGGTCGGCTATTTCAAGGCGCGGGATGCGCTGCGCTCGATCGGCTATGAGGTCGCCGGCAAGTCGCGCTCCGTCTGGTGGGTTCGCTTCCTCGGCGAACAGCATATGACGCGCGGCGACGGACCGAGGCCTTCCACCGTCGATCTCCACTACCGCCTCCAGCAGCCCGGCTCGCCCAGCCCGCGCGACGCGGACGGGTTTCTGCGGCGAAAGCGACAGGTCGAAATCGCCGGCTCGACGGTGCCGTTCACCTCGCCCGCCGACACGCTGCTTTTGTCCTGCATCAGCGTCGCCAAGGCACTGTTCAACCGGGAACCCTGCGCGGGCTATGTCTGTGACGTGCGCGCCAGCGCCGGCCGCCTCGACGAGGCTGACCAACGGCTTGTGCTCGATGCCGCGGTAGCGCAGGGGCTGGACGATACGCTGCTGCTTGGTATACGCGCAGCCGATGTACTGCTCGGCGGTGCCGGCACGCTGCTGTCGGAGCGTGCGACGCGCATCCTGTCACGCATCGGCAACGAGGACCTGCTCAACATGGTCATGGCGCCGTGGCTGTCGTCGCTTCGGTGGCCGCAGCGGCGAACGGTGCTGTGGGAACTGTGCGGTCGCGCGCCGGTCCGCTATCTGGCGGAAGCTGGTTGGGCGGCGTCCGCCGACATCAGCCGCCGCATCTTTGAACGGCCGGGCGGTCGTTGAATGAACACAGATTTGGCGCTGGTGGCAATCGGGCATCGAACGGGTACGGGGCGAACACAAATCGATATCACCTGTACGAGAGGCTAATCCATGTCGATGACGAAATCCCAGGTCTGCGTGATCATCGCGGCCAAGAACGCGGCGGCGACAATCGCCGTCGCCATCGCGTCCGCGTTGCGCGAACCGGAAGTGGCGGAGGTCGTCGTCGTCGACGACGCCTCCACGGACGACACCGCGGCAGTCGCGCGATCCGCCGACGACGGCAGCGGCCGGCTTGCGGTGATGCGCCTCGATGTCAATCGCGGCCCCTCCTACGCTCGCAACGCCGCGATCGCCAGTTCGAGATCGCCGTTCATCAGCATTCTCGACGCCGACGATTTTTTCCTCGAAGGCCGGTTTCGCAACCTGTTTGCCGTCGCCGACTGGGATTTCGCGGCGGACAACATCATGCTCATCAGGGATGATGCGACCGGCGACGCGACGAAAATCGTCGCCCCGCAATTTGCAGCGGACCCGGAATTCCTCGATCTCGAACGCTTCGTCGAAGGAAATATTTCCAGGCGCCGCGTGCAAAGGGGCGAACTGGGCTTCCTCAAGCCGGTGATCAGCCGCGCCTTCCTCGATCGCCATGGGTTGCGTTATGACGAGAGCCTGCGGCTCGGCGAGGACTATGAACTCTATGCCCGCGCGGTCGCCTGCGGGGCGCGCTTCAAGGTCATCCGCTCGTGTGGCTACGGCGCCATCGTCCGCGCCGATTCGCTCAGCGGCCGCCACAAGACGCAGGACCTGAAGCGTCTGGCCGATGCCGATCTGGCGCTGCTGGCGATCGACAGTCTGCCGGAAGGCTCGAAAGCGGTGCTGAGGCGGCACGAGCGGCACGTGCGCGACAAGTACCGGCTGCGCAATTTCCTCGACGTCAAGGCCGAGCACGGGCTGGCATCGGCAGCGGCCTACGCATTTGCCAGCCAATCCAACCTCGTCCCCATCGTCCAGGGCGTGGCGTCCGACAAGCTCGAGGCGCTGTTTCGCCGCGTCGGCCTCGTGTCCAGGCACAAGCACGTGCCGCCATTGCGTTTTTTGATGGCCGGCACCAGCACCGGCAAGGAGCGGTGAAACTGTCCGTTTCGTCCGGGTTGACCCGCCGGCGACAAGCTCATCGCGCAAACCATTTCGGTCGGATTTATGAGTTTACGAACTGGGTGGTTGCCTCGCGGCCCAGACGATGGCAGTCTATGTTGCGGTGCAGCAAATTGGACGACCAGCCGAACTGGCCCCCGATCGGATTGGTCTGATGTCTCTCCCTCGCAGGAGCAGGACAGAGCAGAATGAGTTTTTTGAGCCCCGGCTGCGGGGATCGGCCAGAAGCCCGGCCYGTAGGCCGGCGATGACAGGAATCTGAGTTCATGGCTTCGATATTCGGTTTCAGATCCAGGGATCCGGCCCGTGACCGGCAGACCGATGGTTCACGCCTTGATCGCCTGGCAAAGCTGTTTGAGCAGATCGCGGTCGAGATCGAGGCTGAGAGAGCCGGGTTGGAGAATCGCTATCGGACGAAGGCGACCAACGCCGCTTTCCTGGTCGAAGCGATGGAGAACGGCTCCACCTCAGACCGCCGGTCGTCCGAAGTCAGCGCACTGACGAAGTCGATCCTGAATTGCGAACGCCGCATCGCGGAGCTGTCGCGCCAGAACGGCATGATGAAAGAACTCCGTCATTCGCTGGATGCGGTCTTCGACGAGAATGCGGCGTCCGATTCGGCCACCGCAGCCGCCGAGTACACCAGGCCGGCGGGCGCTGGCAGAGGTTGAAAGTGAAGGTTCGCAATTGCTGCAACAGATTTGATGCGAGGCAGGACAAGGTCAGGGGAGGGTCAAGCAGGAGGTCAAGGTTGGCCCGTTCAGGAAGTGGTTCGAACGTCGACTTTGGGTTGGGGATGCACAGCACAAAGGTGAGTTTGGTATGAATTCGAATCCGAAGACTACGTCCACCATCGCAACCGGCGGAACGCCGTTCACAAGCCAGGCCAGGCAAGCCGGCCTCAAGCGGCTGAGTGCGATCAGCGCGTTGCTGCTCGTCGCTCTTGGGAGTTTGGTGACGGCTCCTGCCCACGCCCAGGACATTCAGTCGTCGCCTTCATTCGTCGATGATTTCACCAGCTTCGATCGTGCACGCTGGTATGTTTCCGACGGTTGGTCGAACGGCAGTCATCAAAACTGCACCTGGTCGAAAGGCCTGGTCGCGCTGTCCGACGGCGTGCTGTCGCTCGGCTTCGAAAAGCAGAAGCTGAAGGACCGCGACTACGCTTGCGGCGAGATCCAGACCAAGCAGCGCTTCGGCTACGGCACCTATGAGGCGCGGATAAAGACCGACACCGGCTCCGGTCTCAATGCGGCTTTCTTCTCCTATATCGGTCCGTCCGACAAGCAGCCCTGGGATGAGATCGACTTCGAGGTCCTGACCAAGGACACCTCCAAGGTGCAGGTCAACGCCTACATCGCCGGCAAGGGCAACAATGAGAAGCTGGTCGACGTGGCGGGCGGCACCGACAAGGCCTTCAACGACTATGCCTTCGTCTGGCAGAAAGATAGCTTGCGCTGGTATGTCAACGGCCAGCTGGTCAACACGATCACCGATCCGGCGAAATTGCCGACGCATGCCCAGAAGATATTCTTCAGCCTTTGGGGCAGCGACAAGATGACCGGTTGGATGGGAGCGTTCGCCGATCCAGGCCGCAAGCTCAYGCTGCAGATCGATCGCGTGGCGTTCACGGCCTTGGGCGAGCCCTGTCAGTTTCCAGAATCGCTGGCATGCAGCATAAAGTAGTTGGGAAAGTCGATTTGAACTGGCCGGGCCGAGAGCGGTCCGCTGCCTTGCATGGGAATGAAATCGAATGAATTTGACGGTCTTTGGAATTGGCTATGTCGGTCTCGTGCAGGCAGCGGTGCTTGCCGAAGTCGGGCACCAGGTGGTGTGCGTCGACATCGACGCCAACAAGGTCGAGCGGCTCAACCAGGGGTTCGTTCCGATTTTCGAGCCGGGGCTCGAAAGCCTCGTCAAGGAGAACCATGCCGCTGGCCGCATCAAGTTCACCACCGACGCAGCGGCCGCGGTCAGGCACGGCGAAATCCAGATGATCGCGGTCGGCACGCCGCCAGGCGAGKACGGTTCGGCCGATCTCAAATATGTGCTGGCGGTCGCCGAGACCATCGGCCGTGAGATGGACACCCCCAAGATCATCGTTGGCAAGTCGACCGTGCCGGTCGGCACCTGCGAAAAGGTGAAGGCCAGGGTCGCCGAGACGCTGAAGAAAAGAGGGCGCGAGGACCTGTCCTTCGACGTCGCTTCGAATCCGGAATTCCTCAAGGAAGGTTCCGCGGTTGCCGATTGCATGAAGCCCGACCGCATCATCGTCGGCACCGACAGCGAGGGCACCGAAGCGGTGATGCGCGAGCTCTACGCTCCCTTCAACCGCAACCACGAGAAGATGATCGTGATGGACGTGCGCAGCGCCGAATTCACCAAATACGCCGCCAATTGCATGCTGGCGACCAAGATCAGCTTCATGAACGAGATGGCCAACCTGGCCGAGCAGCTCGGCGCCGACATCGAGGAGGTCCGCAAGGGCATCGGCAGCGACCCGCGCATCGGCTATCACTTCATCTATCCGGGGCTTGGTTATGGCGGCTCGTGCTTCCCCAAGGATGTGCGCGCGCTGATCAAGACCGCCGAAGGCGTCAAGTTCGACGCCAAGCTGCTGCGCGCTGTCGAGGAACGCAACAACGAGCAGAAATCCGTCCTGTTCGACAAGGTGAATCGTTATTTCAAGGGCAATCTCAAGGGCAAGACCTTTGCGCTGTGGGGGCTGGCCTTCAAGCCCAACACCGACGACATGCGCGAGGCGCCCGCCCGCACGCTGATGGAGGCGCTGTGGAACGCCGGCGCCAAAGTGCAGGCCTATGACCCCGAGGCGATGCAGGAATGCCAGCACATCTACGGGCTGCGCGACGACCTGTTGTTGTGCGGCACCAAGGAAGCCGCGCTGCGCGGCGCCGATGCGCTTCTGATCGCCACCGAATGGAAGAGTTTCCGCGCGCCGTCCTTCGACGCGATGAAGGATGCGCTGACCACGCCGATCATTTTCGATGGTCGCAACCTGTATGACCCCAAGGTCATCGCCCGCCACGGCATCGAATACCACTCGATCGGCAGAATGGCGGCATGAGGCCGGGAGCGAACAGCCGGAAGCGGTATTCGGCGGGTGCGCCCGGCGCGGCAAGGAGTTGTGGCTGATGGTGCTGGACGTAAAGCCCGAGCAAATCACCAGCGATCATTTCGATCTCGTCGCGATCGGTTCCGGCTTCGGCTCGGCCTTCTTCCTGCATGAGTTCGCCAAGCGCCGAAAGGCACGCGTCCTGGTGCTCGAATGGGGCCGGCACAACACCCATGAATGGCAGCTCCAGCAGAATGCCAACACCGACATCGACGACGAGACGACCTACAAGACCAATTCCGACAAGCCGTGGAATTACACCATCGGACTGGGGGGTGGAACGAACTGCTGGTTCGCGCAGACGCCAAGGTTCCATCCCAATGACTTCAGGCTGAAAAGCACCTACGGCATCGGCAATGACTGGCCGATCAGCTATGACCACGTCGAACCGTTCTACTGCGACGCCGAAGACATCATGTCGATCTCCGGCGATCCCGACATGGCGGCGATGCTGCCGCGCTCGAAGCCGTTCCCGCAACCGCCGCATCGCATGTCGACGCCGGACCGGATGATGAAGGCGGCGCAGCCCGGCCAGCATTTCGTCATGCCGACGGCGCGGGCGCGGGTGCCGACCGCGCAGCGCACCTCGTGCTGTGCCAACCTGCGCTGCTGGCTGTGTCCGGTCGACGCCAAATTCACCGTCAACAACGGCTTGATGCATGTCTTCGAGCATCCCGACATTTCGGTTTGCCTCGGTGCGGAGGTACGGCGGCTCGATCATGTCGGCGGCACGGTCCGCTCGGTCACGTTCATGCATGACGGCAAGGAATACCAGGTCAGCGGCGACCTTTTCATTCTCGGCGCCAATGCCATCCAGAGCGCGGCGATCATGTTGCGCTCCGGCCTGGGCGGCGAATTCGTCGGCCGCGGCCTGCACGAATCCTACGGCTGGAATTTCGAGGTCTATCTCGACGGTGTCGACAATTTCGACGGCAGCACCATCACCACCGGTCTGAACTTCGGCCTCTATGACGGTCCGCACAGATCGGAGCATGCGGCGGCACTTGTCTATTTCGAGAACCGCTGGCAGCACGGAATGCGTGCCGAAAAGGGGCGGCTGCGCCAGGCGCTGCCGCTCGTCGTGGTCACCGAAAACCTGCTCGACCACGAAAATTTCGTCACCCTCGACGAAGACGACAACGCCTTCGTCAACTTCAAGGCGCCGTCGGACTACGCGGTCAAGGGCATGGCCCGCGCGCTGGAGAAATTGCCTGACCTTCTGGCTCCGCTGCCGGTCGAAAAGCTATTCGATCGCGGCATCCGGCCAACCGAATCGCACGTCCAGGGCACGCTGAGGATGGGAACCGGCCCGGCCGATTCGGTCATCGACAGCGACATGATCCATCACCAGCTGAGAAACCTGGTTGTCGTCGGCACCAGCACCTATCCGAGCTGTTCCTGCGCCAACCCGAGCCTGACCGCCGCGGCCCTCTCCCTGAGGGCGGCGAGCCGCATGGCGTGAGAGGAGGGCATCGGATGATCGAAGTTTCCAGACGCTCGGCCTTGGCCATCGTGGCCGGTGGGGTGGTGTCGACGGGCGTTGCCTTTGCCGCCGTCAGCTCGTTTTCCGATGAGGACCTGGTGCGCGTTACCCTCGAAAAATACCTCGGCAGGCTCAACATCCGTATCGAACATCTGCAGCAGTTCGTGCTGGAGTTCCGCAACCGGAACCCGTGGATATTTCCCAGCGACAAGCTTAGCGACGCCGTCACGCTGGTCGAGGAGCTCAAATTGGGCGCCGTCCGCCGCCTGCTGCCCCAGGAGAAGCGGGAAGATCTGATCCAATTCGATCGCTGGGTCATCGCCGAATTCCATATGCTGACGGACTACGCATGGCGCAGTTCGCCCAATGACCCGATCCGGTTTACCGGCTGGCAATCCTGTACCAATCCGTTCGCGAATCTGGAGCCGCCGAAACTCGCCTGACGTCGAAAGCGAGGCGCCCCCGGTTGCCTCGGAACGAAATACGATATGCGACAAGGAGCCCGATCCATGAAAGTCCTTTTTGCAGGTGGCAGCGGCTATCCACCCGAGTTCAGCGGCGGCGTTCAGTCGAGCACGCACCATCTGGCCGAACAGTTGATCGAACATGGCCATGAAGCCGCTGTGCTCGCCGCCCTGTTCGGCGATGGTGTCTTCGGCTTGAAGGCGCGCGCCAAGATGAAGCTGTTGCGGCAACCGGCGGTCATCGACAGCTATCCCGGCTATCCGGTGGTGCGGGCCTGGTTTCCCTGGGAAGCGGCGGCCTTTGCCGTCGACAGGCTGAAGCCGGATGTGGCCGTGGTCCAGTGTCACAAATCGGTTCCGATCGGCAAGGCGCTGCAGGCCGAGGGCGTGCCTTTGGTTGTCTATCTCCGCAATGTTGAATTCCATGAACTGGGCGGCGACCTGCGCGAACTGCGTTCCGCGCTATACATCGCGAATTCCGAGTTCACCGCGCGCACCTACAAGAACGAGTTCGACATCAACGCGACGGTGATCCCGCCGACCATCAATCCGGCGCATTACAGCACGCCGACGACGGGCCAGTTTGTCACGCTGATCAATCCCTATGAGGAAAAGGGTTTCGAGCTTGCGGTGCGCATCGCCGGCGCCTGCCCCGAGATACCGTTCCTGTTCGTCGAAAGCTGGAAGCTGGAAGACGATCATCGGGCGCGGATCGAACAGACGATCGCGCCTTTGGGCAATGTCGTGTTGGAGAGCCGCACCAGCGACATGAAGACGGTCTACGGCCGCACCAAGATCCTGCTTGCTCCCAGCAAATGGGAAGAGGCATGGGGCCGCGTCGCGTCGGAAGCCCATTGCAGCGGAATCCCGGTTGTCGGCTCGCGGCGTGGCGGCCTGCCCGAGGCGATCGGCTCAGGTGGCGTGGTGCTCGACTACGATGCACCGCTCGCCGACTGGGTCGCGGCCGTCAGGCGGCTGTGGAACGACAGCCAGGAATATGACCGGGTCTCGGGCCTCGCGCGCAGCTTCGCCGGGCGGCCCGAACTGGAACCCGATCGCCAGTTCATCACCTTCTTCTCGATCGTGGACAGAGCGATACAGCAGCGCGCGCGGCAAGCCGCCTAACCCAGGCTCGCGGCGTCAGCCGCGTAGCAACCAACTCGCGGCAAGCCTCGTAGCGTCGTGCGGATCAGGCGGGGCGTTTGACCCGGCTCTTCAGCGTCTCGTAACCGCGCGCACCGAGCAGGGCGCGGGCCAAGGTCTTGGCCGCGCTTTTGCGGCCCTCTTGCGAGTTGATCTGCCGCAGCCTTGCCGGCAGGTTGCGGGCCGCCTGGCCAAGTGCCGGCAGCGACAGCGCGTCGGGAAAACTCACCATATGCGTTTCAACGCACAGCACCGGCTTGCCGGACAGTTCGGTGATCCTCAGCGCCTGCTCGTGCTCGCTTTCGATGAACAGGATGGCATCGGATTTGCGGTAGAAATCGGCCTTGAAACTGCCATGCGCGCCAAGCCGCTGCCGTTCCGCCTTGCTCGGCAGATCGAGCATGATCAGCCGGTCGTATTTGATCTCGTGTTTGGCGAGCCATGCCTCGGTCAGCGCGCGATATTTCTCCAGCCGGCTGGTGACCAGCCAGCCGATCTTGTGTGTCGCAACATGGAGAGGCCGCGCCTCGCTGAGGAATTTCTCATAGGCCGGCCCATCGTCGTTTTCGGCTTCGGTCGGATCGAGGCACAGCACGCCGTCAATGTCGACGCAGCACTGCGCCAGGAATTTGTGATGCATGAAATTCCACTGGAACATGCGCGGATGCGGCACGACCTCGAAGACGACATCGGTCTCCTGATGCTGCGGCTGCAGGCCGAACACCGCGGCAAAGGTGAAATCGGCCTCGATGCCGGCAGTCTCGATGCGCGAGCGTGCATCGCGCATGGCGTTGCCGCCGGCGACGCTGTCGTCGATCACCAGCACCTTGCGCATTTCGGAGACCTTGCGGTCGAGTGCCGCCCGGCGCTTTGTGATGCCCGACGTGTAGATCCGCCCGGCCAGGAAGCTGTCCAGATCGGTCATCGGAATGTTCGCCGCCAGGCTCACCAGCGTTGCCGCGAGCACACCGCTTCTGGGAACGCCGACGACCAGGTCGATGTCGCGCGGCAGCCGGTGCAGGCCCCTGACAATGGCGTCGTTCATGTCGGAAATCGATCGGTAGTGCATAGGGTCAGACCTGGTCCTGGAGTGAATGTCCGTACCTGTCGAGGTCGCGCAAACTATTGCGCCTCGCGTGGTGCTGCTGCGGGCAACCTTGCCGGCAGCATCTTCAAGGCCTCGCGCAGGGCTTCGCGGCCGGATGCGAATGCCAACGCGACGACGATGGTGATCAGATAGGCGAGAACGGCGCCGCTGGCCAAGCCAATGACATGCTGCTGCGGCAGCAGCGGCTTGATGAACCAGATGGCGGCCAGCGCCAGATGGGCGCCAAGCACGAACGGCGTTGCCGCGCGCAGCACGTGGTGCGCCTGCAACGGACCGCTCTTGCCGACATAGAGCCACAGGAATGGGGTCCTCAGATACTCGCTGATCGCATAGGCAATCGCCACGCCCAGCGCGCCATAGGGCAGGCCTAGCGCGAAGGCCAGAACCGACGTCACAGCGGTTATGATGCCCCAGCGCATGAAATCGCCGGAGCGGCCCTGGCTGACGAAAAGCCATCCCGCTGGATTGTTAAGCGGCTGCAGCAGCCCGGCAAAGCCGAGCGCCAGGAAAATGTCGGCGCTCGCGCGCCATTGCTCGCCGAGCACGAAGGGGATCAGCACGTCCGACATCGCGGTGGCGAAGGCGACGCCGGGAAGCGCCACCAGCAGGATCAGCGGCATGACGCGCAGATAGGCACTGCGGTAGCGGTCCGGCTCGTCCTTCAGCCTGGACAGCGCCGGAACCATCACCTTCGACAACGGATTGGTGATCTGGCTCAGCGGAAACAAAAGCAGCTTGTAGGCGCGGTCATAAAGGCCAAGCTGGGCTTCGCCCCAGTATTTGCCGATCAGCACATTGTCGAGGTTGCGGGCAAAGAAATTGGCGAAGTTGAAGCCGGTGATGCCGGCGCCGAAATGGATCAATTCGCTGATTCCGGCGACCTTGCGCGGCAGGCCGGGACGCCAGCGCGAGCTTGCCCAGTAGCAGAGCGTCGGCAGCACGGCACCGGTCAGCGTACCGGCAAACAGTGCCCAATAGGAGCGGTCGATGAACGTCCAGGCGATCGATACGGCGAGCCCCACGACGGCGCTGGCGACGTCGATGACGGCCAGCCGGCCGAACTGCATGCGGCGCGTCAAAAGCGCCAGGTGCTGGGCGCCCAGCCCATAGGCCATGATCTGCAGCCCGAACGCCGCCACCAGGCCGGCCACGCGCGGCTCGCCGTAGAAAGCGGCGACCAGAGGGGCGGCACCTGCGAGCACGCAGGCCAGAATCGCGCTGACGGCCACATTGATCCAGAAGAGGTAGTTCACTTCCTCATGCCGGATGCCGCTCTTCTGGATTGTCGCCTGGGTCAGGCCGAAATCCTGGAACAGCGCGATGAAGGCCAGCACCGGCGCGCACATCGCCACGACGCCGAAATCCTGCGGCGACAAAAGCCGCGACAGCACGATGACGGATATGATCTGTGTCGCGACCCGCACCGATTGCGCCATGGCCGTGACAACCGCGCCGCGCCCGACGGATTTGCGCAGGGAGCCTTCCGGCGGATCGAATGCATTGGCTTCCAAATTCAGGATTCCTGACTTTTGTGCGGATTTCCGACCCCGAAAAATCCACCACCGCCGCCAACGACAAACTACGGCAATAATTTTGCAGTGCAACAGAAAAGGTGGATCGTCGCGCCAAAAATGTTGCGATGCAGCAAGAGCTGTACTAGGCTCTCCTTGGGTGGGCCAACAGCGGTCGAGTTTTCATGCTGCATGTCTTGTACCTTGTGCACGACGTCTCCGATCCGGCCGTGCGCCGGAGGATCATAATGCTCAGGGCAGGTGGGGCCGAGGTCACCTTGGCCGGCTTCCGTCGCACCACAAATCCGATTGCGGATATCGAGGGATTGCGGCCGATCGACCTTGGCGCGACGCGTGACGGGCGATTCGGCCAGCGGCTCGCGGCGGTCGCCAAGGCGGCGTTCTCGATCGGCTCCAGGCTTGGCGACACGCCCAGGCCCAATCTCATCATCGCGCGCAATCTGGAAATGCTGGCGCTTGCCCGTCGCGCCAGATCCGCCTTCGGTGCATCGGTTCCGATCGTATACGAGTGCCTCGACATTCATCGCCTTGTGCTTCGCAAAGATGTCCTGGGCAAGGCGTTGCGCGCCGTCGAACGCTTCCTGGCCAGGGACGTGAAGCTGCTGGTGACCAGTTCGCCTGCCTTCATCGCCAATTACTTCAAGCCGTTCGGACAGGTTGCGGCGCCGATCGAACTGGTCGAGAACAAGTATTTCGAGGCAGCCGCGATTCTGCCCGGCAGCCCTGAGACGCACGGCAGCCCTGACGAGGTTGCGAGTCCCGTCGGACCGCCGTGGCGGATCGGCTGGTTCGGCGCGCTGCGCTGCCGCCGCTCGCTCGAACTGCTGGCCGATTTCTCCCGCCGGATGGAGGGACGCTTCGAGATCGTGCTGCGCGGCCGTCCGGCTCTGTCCGAATTCCCGGATTTTCACGCCTTCGTCGAATCAGAGCCGTGGCTCTCGTTTGGCGGGCCCTATCGCAACCCGGAGGACATGGCATCGATCTATGGCGACGTCCATTTTTCCTGGGCGATCGATTTCTTCGAAGCGGGACAGAACTCCGAATGGCTCCTGCCCAACCGCCTCTACGAAGGCTGCCGCTTTGGCGCGGTGCCGATCTCGATGGGCGACACCGAAACCGGGCGGTTCCTCAGCAAACAGGATATCGGCATTCTCTTGCCGGAGGCTTCGCCCGAGGCGCTCGAAGCGACGCTTGGCAAAATGGATGAGCATCGTTTCGCCGGGTTGAAGGCGCATGTTCTTGCCCGCAACCCGAGGACCTGGAGCTACGACCGCAGCGATTGCCGGGCGCTTGTCGAGCGGCTGCGCGGCCTGACCGCCGTATCGGGTTCGTTTGCAGCCGAGGCGTTGGCATAGGATGGCTGAACATGGACAGAGGCTGATGACGCAGACTAAAAAAACTTCATCCAGCCTGATCGTTATTCCGTGCCTGAACGAAGCGGCCCATATCGGTGTGCTGCTCGATCAACTGCGCCCCGCCGCGGCAAGGCTTGGCGCCAGGATCATCGTCGCCGACGGCGGCAGCACCGACGGCACGCTGGCTATCGTCAAGGACGTCGCAAGCAAGGATCCGCGCGTTATCCTGCTTCACAACGAACGGCGCATCCAGAGCGCGGCGATAAACCTCGCCGTCGGTACCTTCGGCGAAGGAGCCGACTATCTCATCCGCATCGATGCGCATGGCGGCTATCCCGACGACTATTGCGACCGGCTGGTCGAGGAGGCATTGGCCACCGGAGCGGATTCGGTTGTCGTTTCGATGCTGACCAGCGGCAGCAGCACCGTGCAGAAGGCTGCCGCGGCGGCGCAGAATTCCAAGCTCGGCACCGGCGGCTCCAAGCACCGGCACCGCTCCGCCGGAGAGTGGGTCGATCACGGCCATCACGCGCTGATCAGGATATCGGCGTTCGGTTCTGTCGGCGGCTATGACGAGACGTTCAGCCACAACGAGGATGCCGAGCTCGACTACAGGCTGAGACAGGCCGGCTACAAGATCTGGATGAGCGGCAAGACGCATATGATCTACTACCCGCGCACCTCGCTCAGCGGCCTCTATTTCCAGTATCTCGGCTATGGTCGCGGCCGCGCCAAGAATGTGCTGAAGCACCGCGTCATCCCGAAGGTCCGGCAGATGGTGCCGCTCCTGGTGTTTCCGGTCGTGCTGCTGGCGGCGCTCTCATTCGTGCACTGGCTGGCGGCGGTGCCACTGCTTCTGTGGGCCTCGGTGTGCCAGGGTTACGGCCTGTGGACGGCCATCCGCCAGCGCAATGCCGACATCGCGCTGGCCGGCGTCTCGGCGATGGTCATGCACCTTGGCTGGTCGATCGGCTTTTGGCTGCAGCTTCTCGGCCTCGGGTCGCGGCGCGGGGTGGCGTGATGGCCAAGAAGCTCAGCATCGACATCGGCGTCTGCACGTTCCGGCGGCCGGAGCTGGCCGACACCCTGCGCTCGCTCGACGCCATGGAGATGCCGGCCGGGTTCGATATCAGCATCATCGTCGCCGACAATGACGACACGCCGACCGCCCGCGACCTGGTGACGGCGCTGTCGCGGGAATTGACCGTACCGATCCGCTATCAGCATTGCCCGGCGCGCAACATTTCGATCGCCCGCAACGCTTGCCTCGACGCCAGCACGGCGGATTTCGTCGCTTTCATAGATGATGACGAGACGGCCACGCCGCGCTGGCTCGCCGAACTGGTCGCGGTGGCGCAAGCGAGCGGTGCAGCCACCGTGCTCGGCCCGGTCCGGGCGCGCTATCGTCCGGATGCGCCGGATTGGATGCGGCGCGGCGATTTCCATTCGACCTTGCCCGTCTGGGTTCGCGGCGAGATCCGGACCGGCTACACCTGCAACGTTCTGCTCCGCATGGGATCGGACAGCCTGTGTGGCCGCCGCTTCAGCTTGGCACGCGGCCAGACCGGCGGTGAGGACACCGAATTCTTCGACCAGATGCACAAAGCGGGCGGCCGCATCGCCTTTTCGCCCGACGCCTGGGTCGACGAGGTGGTGCCGCGCTCGAGGGCGGCGTTCGACTGGCTCGGCCGCCGGCGCTTCCGCGTCGGACAGACGCACGGGCATCTTCTGGGACGCAACGCGCGCGGCATCGGCCTGGCCAAGCAGGTCGGCCTGGCGTCGGCAAAGGCCATCTATTGCTTCGCCTCTGCGCTTCCGGTCGTCATCAGCCCGGTTCGAAGGAACCGCAGCGTGCTGCGCGGCATTATGCATGTCGGTGTCGTCAGCGGCCTTGTCGGCATCCGCGAAATCCGCCTCTACGGCCAGCCTTCGCCGCAGGAAGGGGGCAAGCGTGCAGCCTGACGTCAGCTTTGTCATCGCCGCCTACAACGCCGAAGCGACCCTCGACCGGGCGATCGCGAGCGCTATCGCGCAGAAAGACGTCAGCGTCGAAATCATCGTCGTCGACGACAAGTCGCGCGACGCGACGCTCGACGTCGCGCGGGCCTATCCGCAAGATATCGTTCGTGTCGTCGCCCTGGCCAGTAATCGCGGTCCCGGCGGCGCCAGGAATGCCGGCCTCGACGTCGCCAGCGGCAGATGGATCGCGGTTCTCGATTCCGACGACGCCGTTTTTCCCGACCGCATCGCGGCCATGATCGCTCGTGCGGAAAAGGCGGGCGCCGAGATCGCCGTCGACAATTTGCAGGTCATTCGCGAGGACGGTGTAGTCGAGGACGCGATGTTTCCAACACGCTATCTGGAGGATTTGAGCGAAATCTCGCTGGCCAGCTACATCGCCGGCAACGTCGTTTTCGAATCGAAGTTCAATCTCGGCTACCTCAAGCCGATCTTCCAGCGCGCGTTCCTGGACGAAAACGAGCTTCGCTATGATGAAAAACTGAGCATCGGCGAAGATTACATCCTGCTCGCCAACGCCTTGGCCAAGGGCGGCAAATGCGTGGTCGAGCCGGCGATCGGCTATGCCTATCATATCCGCAGCGGCTCCATCTCCCGCGTGCTCGAGCTTCACCACGTCGAAGCGATGCGCAAGGCAGATGCCGTGTTCGCTCAAACCCATTCGATGGACGAGGCCGCGCAACGCGCGTTCGCCCGGCGCAGCCGCAGCCTGCGCAAGGCCGCATCGTTCCTGTCTATGGTTCAGCACATTAAGGCGCGGTCCCCGCTCAAGGCGATCCGGACTGCGCTCAGCGACCCGGCGGCGGTCAGGCATATGGGCATGCCGATCGCCGTGCGGTTGCGAAGAGTAGCGGCGCAGTTTGCCGTTGGGGTGGGGAGGTGAAGATGCAGGCACATGAAGGGATTTTTCGTGGCTTGTGAATGGACTGAAGTCGATCTCCTCAGAAGGAATTTGCGATGAAGAAAATCAGGAAGGCCGTGATACCGGTGGCAGGACTTGGAACAAGGTTCCTGCCGGCGACCAAGTCGATGCCGAAGGAAATGCTCCCCGTCGTCGACAGGCCTGTCGTGCAATATGCGGTGGACGAGGCCTTCGAGGCGGGCATCGAGCACATTGTGTTCGTCACCGGCCGCAACAAGGCGGTGATCGAGGACTATTTCGACCTGCATCCGGAATTGATCGGAACCCTGGAGCAGACCGGCAAGAAGACCCAGCTGGAGGCGCTCGAAAGCATGCTGCCGGTGGCCGGCGCCACCTCCTTCATCCGCCAGCAGTCGCCGCAAGGCCTCGGCCATGCCGTCTGGTGCGCGCGCGAAGTCATCGGCAACGAGCCCTTCGCCTTGCTGTTGCCGGACATGGTGTCGTTCGGTGGCCGCGGATGCCTGGCCGAGATCGTCGATCTCTATGCTGAAACCGGCGGCAACGTCATCGCTGTCGAGCGCTGCGATCCGACCGAGACCAACAAATACGGCATCGTCGGCCGTGGCGCCGATATCGGCGGCGGCTTCGAGGTGACGGCGATGGTCGAAAAGCCGGCGCCGGCCAACGCGCCGTCGAACTTCTACATCAACGGCCGCTACATCCTGCAGCCCGAGATTTTCGCGCTTCTGGGCAATCAGCAGCGCGGCGCCGGCAACGAGATCCAGTTGACGGACGCCATGGTCCGGCTGTCGCGGGACCAGGCGTTCTTCGGCCAGCCTTTCAAGGGTCGCATGTTCGACTGCGGTTCGAAGGAAGGGTTCATCCAGGCCAACATCGCCTTCGCGCTGTCGCGCGACGACATGAAGGGCCCGATTTTCGAGATGCTTCAGGAGTTCGTCCGGTCGCATGAACGCCAGGAAGAAGCCGCATAATGCCCATGTTTCGGGAGCATTTACAGATGGCTGGCGACGCGGGGCGATAGCTCCCGCGCCGCCTGGCACGAAGTTTGCGTTTTATTGCGCAATGCTCCCGATCTTCGCGGCTGTGCAAGCCCCGGCATGATCCCGAAAAATGACCACCGGTTTTCGGAAAAGATCATGCTCAAACGCTGAGATGGATCTCCATCCCGATCATCGGGATGGAACAGGCTCTGGAATTGGACCGAAGATGAATTATGCCAACTTTCCTCTCGACAAGAGGATGCCATTGCCGAATTCGGACGCAGGAGACGGCGAAGACTTCATCGACATCGAGCGGCTGCTTGGCATGGCCGCACGGCAAGCCAAGGTGGTTGCCGTGTGCGCCGTCATCGGTCTCTTTCTGGGCCTGCTCTATCTGCAGACCACGCCGCCCCAATATCAGTCGGTCTCAAGCGTGCTGATCGACGAGGGCTTGAACAAGATCGTCGATGACATTTCGGCGGCGTCGACAACCATGCAGACCGATTCCGCCATCCTGAGCCAGATCGAGATCCTGACCTCGACGCGGCTTGCCGCCGTGGTCGTCGACAAGCTGAAGCTCGACCAGAACGATGCCTTCCTGAATCCGCCCGTATCGGCTCTGGCAAGGGGCGTCGGGCTGATCCGGGGCCTGATCCAGTATGTTCGCCCGAGCCCCGTCATGCCGGGCGTCGGTGACATCAGCAAGCTCGACCCCGCCGCCCGCGATGCGCTGATCGCCACGTCCCGTCGCGACTACGCGATCCTCAAGCTGCAGAACGAGGTGCGGGCGGAGCGCACGGGGCGAAGCTACGTCATCGCCCTCGGCTATCAGTCGACGGATCCGGCCCTGGCCCATGCGATCACCAAAGCCTATGCCGATGCCTATCTTGCCGATCAGCTCGATGCCAGCTTCGACGCCACCGAGCGGGCGGCGGTCTGGCTGCAGGGCCGGTTGACGGAATTGCGCGAGAGCTCGCAGGCGGCATCGCTCGCGGTCGAGAAATTCAGGGCCGAACATGGCCTGGCCGCCAACAGCGATGGCCAGTTGATGAGCGACAAGCAACTGTCCGATCTCAACGCCCAGCTCATCGTCGCGCAGGCTGACACCGCACGCGCCAGTGCCCGCTACCAGCAGTACAAGGCGATTGTCGAAAGCGGCTCCGACAACGCTTTCAAGGATGCCGCCATATCAAGCGACCAGCCGAGCAGCTCGGTCATCGCGGCGCTCAAGACCCGTTACCTCACAGTCTCCAAGCGGCTGCAGGACGTCGAGGCGAATTTTGGCGCCCAGCATCCGCAGGCGTTGGCGCTTGCCAAGGAGAAGGCCGACATATCGACTCAGATCTTCGGCGAACTGAAGCAGCTGACCGAAAGCTATCGCAACGAATATGAAGTGGCGCTGGCGCGCGAGACCGCGCTCAGGGCCAATGTCGCGGCCGCGCAAGGCAAGAGTTCCGTCGACAACCAGACGCAGGTCAAGCTGCGGGAACTCGATCAGCAGGCGACGGCGCTCACCACGCTCTATCAGACATTCCTCGGCCGCTACGAGGAAGCCGCGCAGCAGCAATCCTTCCCGGTCGGCAAGATCCGCATCATCTCGGACGCCTCGATGCCGCTCACCGCGTCAAGCCCACGCACGATCATCGTGATTGGACTTTCGCTGGTGCTTGGCACGCTGATGGGCGCCGGCTTCGGCGGCCTGAATGAATTCAACGAACGTTTCTTCAGGACCGGCGAGGAGGTGCGCGACCGTGTCGGGCTGAAATTCCTCGGCTATCTGCCGACGATCGGCGGCAAGCTGAGCAAGGAAGAAAAGCCCGGCGATACCCAGGTGGATGACAAGACCGCCAGATCGCTGTCGTCCGCCGAAAGGCGGGCGCGCATGCGGGTGAGCATCGATTCGCCTGCGTCGATGTTCTCCGAAACGCTGCGCAGCGCCAAGATCGCCTTCGACGTCGTGATGGAAGGGCAAGGCAGCCGCGTTATCGGCATCGTCTCGGTGCTTCCCGGCGAGGGTAAGTCGACGGTCGCGGCAAATCTCGCCGGATTGCTTGCCGCCAACGGCGCCAAGACGCTGCTCATCGACGGCGACCTGCGCAACCCCGGCCTCAGCCGTGGTCTCGGCATGGAAGCCGAGCAAGGTTTGATGGAAGCCGTGGTCAACGGCCAGGCGTGGCAGTCCGTTGGCAAGATCGACCGGCAGACGAAGCTGGCCATCATCCCGGCCGTGTCGCGCGGTCACTTCTCGCACACCAGCGAACTTCTCTCCTCGGCCGGGATGCGGCGCTTCATCGACAACGCCAAGGAGACCTTCGAATACATCGTCGTCGATCTGCCGCCGCTCGGACCGGTGGTCGATGCCAAGGCATTCGCGCCGCTGGTCGACGGGTTTGTGCTCGTCACCGAATGGGGGCGCACGCCCCGCGCGATGGTGAGGTCGATGCTGGAATCCGAACCCTATGTTGCCAACAAGATCATCGGGGCGGTGCTGAACAAGGTCGATCTGAAGAAGCTGGCCAAATACGGATCGTTCGGCGGCTCCGAGAAATTCTTCGACAAATACTCGACCTACTATCTGGAAAAGTCGGAAGTGCGCAGCAAGGCAAAGGCAACGGTCTGACATTGTTCGAGTAGGCCCTCTTAAAGCCATTGCGTTGAAACAGGGTCGGTCGACGCGCCCTGAATCCTTGCTTTTTGCATACCCCGAACGCTGCGCGCTTTGAGTGATGCATTAGGAGCGGATCAGCCTACTTCGCGGGTCCGGCGATTCCTGTGGCAGTTGGCCGTCCGCCTCTGGAAGGCCGCAGTGCCGAGCCGGGCCTAGGAGACCCGCGGATGATCAGTCGCGACTACGCGGCCTTGAGCCGATAGCGGAAAACGGTGTGGTCGAGCAGCAGCCGGATGCGTGGTTCGGCCTCGGTCGCCACCAGCCAGCTTGCCGCGATCATCGTCGCGCCGACGATCACCATCGAGAAGAGATGCGGCAGACCCGCGCGGACCAGGACGCCGAGCAGGGCCGCGCCGACGACGTCATGGAGGAGGTAGAGCGGATAGGTCATCAGGCCGATCCGGCGCCAGCCGCTCCAGGAGAGGTCGAGCCGAAGCGACCATGCCATCAGTGCGACCCCACCGAGGAAGATGAGGATCGGCGGCGCGAACGGCATCTCTCGCCCGACCTTCAGGATGTGAACGTCGACCGAACTGGCGATCTGCAGCACGCCGCCGCCCAGGAACAGGGCGCAGAAGGCAAGGCGAGCCGTCGTCACCGCATTGAAGCGCATCAGCCACAACATGACGCCAGTCGCGAAGAAAACGCCGTGATGCACCAGCAAAAGGTCGAGCRTGCGTGTCTCGGCAAGGTCGGCCCAGCCGAGCGGGTAATAGAGGCACCAGAAAAGCGTGCTGACCATGCCGATGGCAATCGCCACCCATTCCATCTGATGGAAGCGGCCAAGCCGCAGCAAGGTCCAGACTATGGCATAGAAGGCGATCTCGATGCCGAGTGTCCAGTAGACGCTGTCCACCCAGGGTGCGTAGGGAACGAACAGGCCGGTGCGAACCAGCCTGTCGACGGCATCGGTCGGCCAGCTCAGGCCGACGATCAAAAGCACGACCGCGGTGACGGGTGCGCAGATCCAGACCGCCGGCGCCAGTCGTTTCACCCTTGCTTCGAAAAATCGCAGCGGCGTCGATCTCTCGGCGCTGAAGGCGATGACGAAGCCGCTGATGACGAAGAAGATCTGCACGCCGACCCAGCCTGATTCGACCCAGGCGCCTATCGCCGGCTGCGCGGGAAGGCCGCCCGTGGCGCGTGCTGAAACACCGTCCGGAAACGCCCACACCCAGAAGCCGTAGTGATAGACCATGACCATGACGGCAGCGAGGAACCGCAGGATGTCGACGCCGCCAAATGTGATTTTCTTCTGCTGAGCCATACCGCCTCGCCGGATGGCCCCCCGATCAAGGGTGTAAGGTGGATTGCTGCATTGCACAACAAAAGATTGCCGCGCCGACCCCGCCRATTTTCCTAAACCACGATCCCTCGCTCCTTCAGGGCGGCGGTAATTTCGTCGAGAATCAGCGGATCGTCGATGGTTGCCGGCATCGTCCATTCTTCCTTGTCGGCGATCTTCTGCATGGTGCCGCGCAGGATCTTGCCCGAACGTGTCTTGGGCAGCCGCTTGATCGTCACCACCGTCTTGAAGGCGGCGACCGGGCCGATGCGTTCGCGCACCAGGCCGACCACTTCGCTTTCGATGGCGCCGGTTTCGCGCGAAACGCCGGCATTCAGAACCACGAAGCCAAGCGGCACCTRGCCCTTCATGGTATCGGCGATGCCGATGACGGCGCATTCGGCGACGTCGGGATGGGCGGAAAGCACTTCCTCCATGGCGCCAGTCGACAACCGGTGGCCGGCGACATTGATGATGTCGTCTGTGCGGGCCATGACATAGAGATAGCCATCCTCGTCGACCATGCCGGCATCCGCCGTCTTGTAGAAGCCGGGGAACTCGTCGAGATAGGCCTGGCGGAACCGTTGATCGGCGTGCCACAACGTTGGCAGGCAGCCGGCCGGCAGCGGCAGCTTGACCACCACATTGCCCAGCGTGCCGCGCGGCACTTCGTGGCCGGCATCGTCGAGCACCCGAATGTCGTAGCCGGGCATCGGCACGCCGGGCGAGCCGTACTTCACCGACAGGAGGCCGAGGCCGGCGGGGTTGATCGTCATCGGCGAGCCGGTCTCGGTCTGCCACCAATGGTCGACCACCGGCACGTTGAGCTTCTGCTCCGCCCATTTGATGGTTTCGGGGTCGGCGCGCTCGCCGGCAAGGAACAGCGTGCGGAATTTCGACAGGTCGTATTTCGGAATGAATTCGCCCTTCGGATCCTGTCCCTTGATGGCCCGAAAAGCGGTCGGCGCGGTGAACAGCGCGACCACGCCATGCTCCGCTATCACCCGCCAGTAGGTGCCGGCATCGGGCGTGCCGATCGGCTTGCCTTCGAACAGCACGCTGGTGCAGCCATGCAGCAGCGGCCCATAGACGATATAGGAATGGCCGACCACCCAGCCGACGTCCGACGCTGCCCAGAACACCTCGCCCGGCTTGACGCCGAACTCGTTTTCCATCGTCCATTTCAGCGCGACCATGTGGCCGCCATTGTCGCGCACGATGCCCTTGGGCTGGCCGGTCGTGCCCGATGTGTAGATGATGTAGAGCGGGTCGGTGGCAAGCACCGGAACGCAGTCGACATTGGCGCCGGCTGCCCGTTCGCGGGCGACGGCATCGGCATAGTCGATGTCGAAATGCTCCTTCAATTCGCAAGGCAACTGGTCGCGCTGCAGGATCAGGCAGCCGTCCGGCTTGTGGCGGGAAATCTCGATCGCTCTGTCGAGCAGCGGCTTGTAGGCAACGACGCGGCCCGGCTCCAGCCCGCAGGAGGCCGAGATGATCAGCTTCGGTTTGGCGTCATCGATGCGGGTGGCAAGCTCATGCGAGGCAAAGCCGCCGAAGACAACCGAATGCACGGCGCCAATGCGGGCACAGGCCAGCATGGCGAAGGCAGCCTCCGGCACCATCGGCATGTAGATGATGACGCGGTCGCCCTTGCCGATGCCGCGGTTCTTCAGCACCGAGGTCAGCGCGACCACCTCGCGCTTCAGTTCGGCATAGGTGAATTTCTTGATCGTTCCGGTGATGGCGCTGTCATGGATCAGCGCGATCTGCTCGGCGCGTCCGCCCGCGACGTGGCGGTCGACGGCATTGTAGCAGGTGTTGCAGGTCGCGCCTGTAAACCAGCGGCCGTAGACGCCGGCCGTGGCATCGAACACCTTGTCATAGGGCGAATACCAGTCGATGGCATCGGCCGCCTCGGCCCAGAACCTTTCCGGATCGCGTTTCCAGCCGTCATAGACCTCGTGATAGCGTGAAGTCATCCGACACCTCCCCAGGAATGTTTTTCTTCCCACCAAATAGCGCGCTCTAACCTTGGCCGCAAATGTGCGCCATTGTGCGGCCGGCATCGATCTGGCGCTTGGGGGCAAGCTGCGATGAAATTGCGATATCGGATTGGAGCGGCCGTGCTGGCGGCGCTGTCATTGACGGCCGCGTCCGCCGCCTGGGCTGGCGATGCCTCGGCACGGCGCATCATCGGCTTTTCGCCCGACGGCAACTATTTCGCCTTCGAGCAATATGGAACGCTCGACGCCGGCGCTTCGAACTCCGGCTATTCGCAGATCGACATCATCGACACCCGTGCCGACGCCTTCGTTGGCGGCAAGCCGATCCTCGTCGTCGACGAGTCCGAGGAGGCGACACTGACCCTTGAGCAGGCAAGGGCACAGGCCGCCGCGAAGGCGGCGCCCATCCTTGCCAAATATGCCGTCGCATCGCGCGGCGAGCAGACGGCTTCCGACAAGTTCACCTTTCCCGATGAGATGGTTGCCTACAACGACATTTCCCGCCTCGAGCAGGTGTCGCAGAAATGGCTTTCGCCGCTCTATGACCAACTCGACATTTCGACCATCCAGCTCGACCAGATCCTGGCCAGCAGCACCACAGACTGTTCAGCGAGTTTCGACGCCACACAGCAAGGCGACATATCGGGCAAGGCGCTCGGCTTCCGGCTGACGCTGCAAGGGCAGGACGGCAAGCCCTTCAAGGTCCTGCATGAAGACAAGACCGTGCCGGGGTCGAGGAATTGCCCGACCTCCTACAGCCTCTCGGAATCCTACGAATTCACCCCGGCCGGCAAGCCCGCCGTCATTGTGGTGCTGGTGCAGCGCTTCAGCCAGGGCTTCGAGGGCCGCGACCGCCGCTTCATTGCGGTGACCGGCCAACCGCGCTGACAAAGTCGATTGCTCTAGATCGGCAAAGCCACAAGCATGAGGCCGATGCCACCGAAGATCAAAATGGCTGTCGCCAGGGCTTTTCTGTGACGTTCGAAGCTCGTCGGAGCCCGCTCCCAATTGTAACGCATACGCTATCTCCCGAAGGCCCGAGGAGTCTTTACCTTACTTAGGGGAAGAAAAGCAACGGTCTGGCCCGGACGGGTCGGGCGCTCCCGCATCGCGAAGAAGACTATTTCTGGGACGATACCTGCTGGAAGCCGGCGGCGGGCGTGTTCCCGCCGCCGGCTTCCAGAAGATTACATGCCCCAGCGCAGCGCCGCCGTATGCACCGGCGCATCCCAGAACGCGGCCGTTTCCGCGTCGAGCATGGTCAGCGTGATCGAGCAGCCGGCCATGTCCAGTGAGGTCACATAGGAGCCGACCAGCGAACGGGTCACCGTCACGCCATGCTTCTCGAAAATCCGCCGCGCGCTGTTGTACATGAGGTAGAGCTCCATCAGCGGCGTGCCGCCAAAACCGTTGACGAACAGCAGCGCCGGGCCCTTGGCTCCGTCGCCGAGATCGCCGACGATCGCGGCACAAATTTCCTCGGCAATGGCATCGGCGCTTTTCAATGTGTCTCGTCGCCGTCCGGGCTCGCCGTGGATGCCGACGCCGAACTCCATCTCGCCGTCGCCGATGTCGAAAGTCGGCTTGCCGGCGGCCGGCACGGTGCAACTGGTCAGCGCCACGCCCATCGAGCGGGTAGCAGCGTTGACGCGTTCGCCCAACGCCTTCAGCGGCGCCAGCGCCAGGCCATGCTCGGCCGCCGCGCCGACGATCTTTTCCACCACCAGCGTGCCGGCGACGCCGCGCCGGCCGGTCGTGTAGGACGAATTCTCGACGGCGACATCGTCATTGGTGACGATTTGCACGACGCCTTCCGACATTTCAGCCGCCATCTCGAAGTTCATCACATCGCCCTCATAATTCTTGACGATGAACAGGCAGCCGGCGCCGGTGTCGACGGCTTCCGCCGCCGCCAGCATCTGGTCCGGCGTCGGCGAGGTGAACACCTGGCCGGGGCAGGCGGCGTCGAGCATGCCGTGACCGACAAAGCCGCCATGCAGCGGCTCGTGGCCGGAGCCGCCGCCGGAGATCAGCGCTACTTTGCCCGGCCGCAAGGTCTTGCGGCGGACGAATTTATGTTCCTCGCCAAGCACCAGGATGTCGGCATGGGCGGCAACGAAGCCGTCGAGGCTTTCGGTCAGCACCGTGTCCAGCGAATTCATAAATTTCTTCACGGCCGTCTCCTCCCGAAATGGGCCTTGTTGAACCGCTCTGACGGATCAACCACCCTTGCCGGTGATGCTGGTGATCTTCTGGATAAAATCATTCACTGCCCGATCGAGTGCAGCGTTCTGCTTGTCGTCGCCGAAATCGGGCACGATGAGCGAAACATGCCGCGTCTTGCGCATGCCTGCCGCGACAGACATTTTTCCCGGATGCGCCTGGTGGTAGGCGGCAAGAAACTGATCGCGCTCGGCCGGGCTGAAATGGCAGACCGAAAAGATCGAAGGCAAATGCTTTGACGGAATCGGGATCGAATAGGCCGGGCTGGAGATCTGCGTGACGAAGCTGCGGTGCTTGCCAAGCGCATCGGCAAGCCGCTGGCGCATGCCGGACGGTCGCTGGTCGATGACATGCGACAGGATCGTCTTATAAGCGCGGATCGCCTCTTCGGAACCGGCTTCAGGTATCTTGTCGATCATGCCGGCCGCGCCTGGATAGAAACGTCCGCGATCGCCGCCTTGGCCATGGCGAGTTGCGCCGGAGCGACGGACAGATCGCGCAGGCCGGCCTCGAGCAGCGATGGGATCGCGGTGGGGTCACCGCCGGCATCGCCGCACAGGCTGACCGGGATTTCTTCGCGCAGGCCAAACGCGGTGACCGCGGCGACCAGCCGCAGCACGGCTGGATGACGGACCGAGTTGAGGTGCGCCACCAGAGCGTTGTCGCGGGCGGCTGCCATGACATATTGGGTGAGGTCGTTGGAGCCGATCGAGAAAAAGGCGGCCTCGGTAAAGGCCTCAGGCGCGATCGCCACCGACGGCACCTCGACCATGATGCCGAGCGGTGGCATCTTTTGCGCGATGCCGCGCGCGGCGAGCTCTGCCTGCTCTTCGGCGAACATCGCCGCTGCCTGTCTGTATTCCTCCACAATGGCGATCATCGGGAACATCACTTTCAGACTGCCATGGACGGCGGCGCGCAGCAGTGCCCGGATTTGTACACGAAACACTTCCGGCCGCGCCAGCGACAGCCTGATGCCGCGCAGGCCGAGGAACGGATTGCCTTCCTCGACGGTAAAGCCGGGCACTGGCTTGTCGCCGCCGGCATCGACGGTGCGGATCGTCACCGGCTTGTCGCCGGCCCAGTCCAGCACCTTGCGATAGGCGCGATACTGCGTTTCCTCATCGGGCAACGTCTTGCCGAACAGGAATTCGGTGCGCATCAGGCCGACACCGTCGCAGGTGGCGATGTCGATGCCGTCGACGTCGGACGGGTCGGCGATGTTGACCTGCACCCGCACCGCTATGCCGGTCCTGGTCACCGCCGGCCGCGCCAGAAAAATCCCGGCCCGGTCGCGGCGCGCCGAGAACAACGACGACGATTGGCGAAAGGCGTCGATCTCGGCCTTGGAAGGTGACAGCACGATGCCGCCATGTTCGGCATCGAGCAGTGCTATGCCGGCAAGATTGGCGGGCGCGTTGCCAAGATCCACCACCCCAAGCCCCACGACCATGGGCACGCCACGCGAGCGCGCCAGCATGGCGACGTGGCTCGCCGTGCTGCCCGCCTTCAGCGCGATGCCGCCACCGCCGCTCCAGTCGGTTTCGAGAAAACGCGTCGGCGCGATGTCCGCGCCGTAGAGGATGGCGCCGGACGGTGCTTGAACCCCGCCATCCTCGGTCAGCGCGCGCAGCACCTGGTCCCTGATGTCGCGTATGTCGGCCGCACGGGCGCGGAAATAATCTTGATCCGAGGTCTCGTAGCCAGCGATTTCCACATCCAGCGCCTGTCGCCATGCCGCATCGGCGGGGTGTCCAGAGGCAATCGCAGCAAAAGCCGGGCCGCTCAACGCGTCGTCCTCCAGCATCGCGATCTGAAATTCGAGGATGTCGGCGGCGTCACCGTCAGCGATTTTGATCAATCCAGCGAGACGGCTCGTCGCGACATCGATTGCGGTCTCGAGCGCAGCCTTCTCGTCGGCAGCATTTTCCTTGCAGGCGTAGGCAATTGCAATCTGGTCGAGGTCGAACAGCGGTCCCTCGGCATACCCGGCCGAGGCCGAAATGCCTTGCAGCCTAAGCGGTTCGGACATGGTCCGCGCCTTCGTCGAAATCGCGCCGCACCAGTTCGACCAGTGCGTCGACGGCATCATTGGCGCCATCGCCGCTGGCGCGAATGTGCAGTACCGTGCCCTTCGGCGCCTTGGTGGCCATCACCTTGACGATGCTCTTGGCGTCGAACCATGGCCCATTGGCGGCCAGTGCTATTTCCACCTCGGCGGCGAAGGTCTTGGCCAGCTTGGTGAACTTCACCGAAGGACGCGCATGCAGACCCACCTCGTGGGTGATCAGGACGGTCGCTTCGGCGGATGCGGACATGTCTTTAAAGTTCCCGTTCGTTCACGACGGCGACAATTCGTGCGCCGTCGCCACCACTTCCCGCAGCGAGGCGCCGCCGGACGCCTCGGTCGCCGCCATCACCGCGCCTTCGACGATCGGCGCGTTGCAGACGATGATCTTCTGCGCACGCGGCTCGCCGATCATCTCCACCGCCATTTCGCTGTTGGTCTCGGCACCGCCGAGATCGACCAGGATGGCGACGCCGGCTTCCGACCAGGCCCTGTCGATGGCGCTCATGATTGCCTCGACATTGGTGCCGAGCCCGCCATGGCCGTTTCCGCCGCACCATGCAAGCGGCACTTCGTCGCCCACCATCTGCCGCACCATGTCGGCCGTGCCCTCGGCGACGAGCGGCGAATGCGAAACGATGACGATGCCGACATTGCTCATGCGCTTTCCTCGACGGTTTTCGCCACTGTCCGCACCAGAAGCGCGGTTGAGCGCGCACCGGCATCCATATGGCCGATCGAACGGTCGCCAAGGAACGAGGCGCGGCCACGCTGGGCCTTCATCGGCACGGTTGCTTCGGCGGCCGCGTCGGCGCTGTCGGCGATCTCCGCCGCCGTCTTTCCCTGAAGCAGCGCCTCATGCACAGGCTGCAGCACGTCGAGCATCGTCTTCTGCCCGACCTGCGATTTGCCCCGCGCCGCCACGGCTTCGATGGCCTTGCCGAAAGCCAAGGTCAGACTGGCGCGGTCGGGCGCGGCAGAAATTTCCTTGCCGAGCGCCATGAACAAGGTGCCGAACAGCGGACCCGAAGCGCCGCCGACCGTCATCACCAGCTTGGTGCCGATCGCCTTCAGTGCCTCGGGCAGCGGTTTGGCGGCAAACGCCTCGGCCTCGCTGCGTACGGCCTCGAAACCGCGCTTCATGTTCAGCCCGTGGTCGCCGTCGCCGATCGCCTGGTCCAGCGCCGTCAACTCCTCGGCGTGAGCGGCAATCGTATCCGCGGCCGCCACGATCAGCCTGGAAAGGTTCAACGCCGCCATGTCAGCCAAATTCCTGGTTCCCACCCTGCCGGCAGTAGCGAAAGAATTTTCATTCGACAACTGTAGCATGCGTCAGGCCGCTGCAAGCAGCGCGGCCGCGGCCGCAAAGGCCTCGGCCACCGCATGGGCGCCGGGGTCGACCACGCCCTGCAGCTTGCTGCCGACATAGGCGGACCGCCCGGCTTTCGCCCGGTCCATGGCGGACGTGGCCTCGGCACCGCGTCGAGCCGCTGTTGCCGCTTCCCCCAGGCCGCCGGCGTCGAGCGCTTTCAGGGCAGGCTCGAGGGCATCGATCATGGTGCGGTCGCCGACCTCCGCGCCGCCATAGAAAGTCATCCGTTCGAGACCGGCAAGCAGCGCCTTGGCCACGCTGGCGCCGCCGTCCAGGGCCTGCGCCGCCGCGGTGAAGAAGATCGACAGCAGCACCCCGCTGGAGCCGCCCATGGACGCGCTCAGAATGTCGCCCACCGCGCCAAGGGTGGCCGCAGGATCGGCAAGCGGCAGCGTATCAAGCCGCTCGAGCACGCTGCGCGCGCCTGTCGCCACCGTCGAACCGGTGTCGCCGTCTCCCGCCTTGGCGTCCAGCCCGTTCAAAGTGCCTTCGAGCGCGATCAGCTTTTCGCAGATGCTGACGACAAGGCGCCGGGTGCGGGCATCCTGGCTGGGTTTGCGCGCCGCGCCTTCAGCAGCTGGTTTCGCGATGGGCACGACAGAGGGCGATACAACAGGCTTTGCCGGCATCCAGGCGTGCGGACCAACCGGCGCCAGCAGGGCTTTCTCGCGTACGGCGTCGAGCCGGATCAGCGACAGCGAGAGGCCGTTCATGTTGAGCGCCGTCATCAACGGTCCTGGGCCGATCGTGAGCTTGATGGATTTGGCCAGCGGCGAAGCAAGCACCGCATTGGCGACCAGCGACATTTCGAGCGGCGGTACCGAACCGAGATTGTTGATCAGCAGGGCATGGCTGGCCGCAGGATCGAGCCGTGCCGCAAGCCGCTCCGCCATGATCGCGACCAGTCTGTCCGCGCTTTGCACGGCGATMCGCTCCACGCCCGGCTCGCCATGGATGCCGAGGCCGAGCTCGCCGTCGTTCTCGCCAAATCTGTCTTCGTGCGGCTGGCCTGGTATCGAGCAGGACGACAGTGACATGCCGAGCGACACGATGTCCTTCGCCGCGGCTCGCGCGGCCGCCGCGATATCAGCCAGATCGTGGCCGGCTTCCGACAGATGGCCTGATATCTTGTGCACGAACAGGGTGCCGGCAACGCCGCGCGGCTGGGCAATGTCGGGGAGCGCGATATCGTCGGCGACGATCACCATCTCGACGCGAAAGCCTTCGGCGCGCGCCTTCTCGGCCGCCAGACCGAAATTGAGGCGGTCGCCGGTATAGTTCTTGACGATCAGCAGGCAGCCGGCCGGGCCGGTCACGGCGCGAATGGCCGCCAGCACCGCTTCGACGCTTGGCGAGGCAAAGATCTCGCCCGAGACCGCCGCCGTCAGCATGCCCTTGCCGACGAAGCCGGCATGTGACGGCTCGTGCCCGGCGCCGCCGCCGGAGACGACGCTGACGTTGGTCTTGTCCCAGTCGGCGCGCAGGACGACCTTGATCTCGGGATAGCCATCGAGACGCGCGAGGTCGCCTGCGCCAATGGTCCGCAAGAGGCCGTCCAGCGCCTCGGTGACGATCGTTTCCCTGCGATTGAAAAAGTGCTTCATCGAATTCGTCCAGTCACTTGTCTGCAGTCATCAATCAGAAGCCGGTGTTGACCCCTTGGCAGGGAAACACCGAAAACCGTTCATATCAGCCTTTGTCCGTCGGCACCAAAATAGAGCGGCGACCGGTAGCGGATCACCACCCTGTCGCCTTGCCCCAGATCCGTTTCGGGATCGGTCAGCGTCACCAGCTTCCTGGCCCCCACCGTCACATGCAGGTGGTTCTGGTCGCCAAGATGCTCGACCCAGTCGACGACGCCGTCGGCATGGCCATTCGCGGCCTTCTCGATCGACAGATGTTCGGTGCGTGCACCGATCGTCTTGGTGCCGGCCGGTGCGCCGCCATCGGGCAGCAGCCCGGTTGGCAATAGATTGATCGCCGGCTGGCCGAGCCTGGCCGCGACATGCAGGTTTGCCGGCTCCGAATAGATCGTACGGGGCGAGCCGATCTGCACCAGCACGCCATCGGCAAGGATGCCGATGCGGTCGGCCATCGTCATAGCCTCGATCTGGTCATGCGTGACATAGAGCATGGTGGCGCCGAGTTCGGCCTGGATGCGTTTAAGTTCGAGCCTGAGATCCGCCCGCAACTTGGCATCGAGCGACGACAGCGGCTCGTCCATCAGATAGATGGAAGGCTTGCGCACCAGCGCACGGCCGATGGCGACGCGCTGCATTTCGCCACCCGACAGCTTGGTCGAGCGGTTGGCGAGCTTGTGGTGGATGCGCACCATTTTCGCCACCTCCTCGACCCGGCGGCGGATCTGTTCTTCCGGCATTCTTCGTGCCGGCGAGCGCAGCGGGAAGGCAAGGTTGTCGAAAACCGACAGATGCGGATAGAGCGAGTATTGCTGGAACACGAAGGCGGTGTCGCGCTCGGCCGGCGACAGCGTCGTGGCATTGTGGCCGCCGATTTCGATGGTGCCGGCATCCGGCCGCTCCAGCCCGGCGATCAGCCGCAGCGTCGTCGTCTTGCCGGCGCCGGTCGGCCCGAGCAGCACGACGAACTCACCATCGGCGATGGAGAGGTCGAGACCGTTGACGGCGACATGGTCGCCAAAACTCTTGCTCACATTCTTGATGTGCACGTCAGCCATGCTGTGCCCTCCGCTCCGAGGCGGCATCGTGGATCGCGGTTCTCACCGCGCGGCCCGATCCTTTCTCGAACAGTGACAGCCGCGCGCTGCTCAGCGTCAGGCCGACATGGTCGCCGGTCGAGAGCCGGATTTCGGCCGGCACCCGGGCCTTGATGATGCCGTCCGCCGTCTCCACCGCGACGATCTGTGTGGTGCCGAGATATTCGGTGCCGTAGATTGCGCCACGCAGCTTGGAGTTGTCGTCGAAGCGGATATGTTCCGGACGGATGCCCAGCGCCATGTCGGCCGGGGCGATATCCTCGCGCACTTCCGGCACCGCGACCTTCGCGCCCTGGACGATGATTTCCTTCACGCCCTTTGCCAGTCCACCGCCGAAGCCCAGGAAATTCATCGGCGGCGAGCCGATGAAATCGGCGACGAACATGGTCGCCGGCCGGTCGTAGATCTCGCGCGGCGTGCCGAACTGTTCGATGACGCCATGGTTCATCACCGCGATCTTGTCGGCCATCGACATCGCTTCCATCTGGTCGTGCGTGACATAGACGGTGGTGGCGTGGATGCGGTTGTGCAGTTCGCGCAACTCATGGACCATCAAATCGCGGAACTCGGTATCAAGGGTCCCGAGCGGCTCGTCCATCAGGAAGCACTTTGGCCGCCGCACGATGGCGCGGCCGAGCGCCACCCGCTGGCGGTCGCCACCGGCGAGGCCTGAGACGGATTTGTTGAGCAGATGGTCGATGCGCAGAAGCTTGGCCGTCTCTTCGACGCGCTGGCGAATCTCGGCTGACGGCATGCCTTGCGCCAGCAGCGGGAAGCCGATGTTCTTGCGCACGTTCATGTGCGGGTAGAGCGCGAACAGCTGGAAGACGAAGGCGATGTCGCGCTCGCGCGCCCGCAGCATGGTGACGTCGTCTCCGCCAAGCAGGATCTGGCCGCCGGTCGGCAGTTCGAGTCCGGCGATCATGCGCAAGGTCGTCGTCTTGCCGCAGCCCGACGGTCCGAGCATGACGAAGAACTCGCCATCTTCGACGACGAAGTTGGAATCCTGCACGGCGACGAAATCGCCGAAGGCCTTTCTCAGGTGCTGAACGCGAATTTCGGCCATGGCTATTCCGGGAACTTCGAGACGATGATGAACATCACGGTGCCGGCGAGCATGGTGATGAAGGAATAGGTGTAGAGCGACAGCGCGAAGGGCTGGAACAGCATCAGGAAGCCGAGGGCGATCAACACCGTGGCGATGTTTTCCATCAGCCCGCGCCTGGCCCAGACCGGCCAGCGCGATTTGCGTTTCTGAGGGCTGGTCAGGCTCATTTGCGCACCGCGCCGAAGGTGATGCCGCGCAGCAATTGCTTGCGAAGCAGGATGGTGAAGACGAGGATCGGTACCAGGAAGATCGTCGTGCCGGCCGCCACCGCCGGCCAGTCCTGGCCGCCTTCGCCGATGATGGTCGGGATGAAGGGCGGCGCGGTTTGCGCCGTGCCCGAGGTCAAAAGCGCAGCGAAGGCATATTCGTTCCAGGCGAAGATCAGGCAGAAGATGGCGGTGGCGGCAATGCCGGTCGTCGCTTGCGGCAGCACGGTGCGCCAGAAGGCCTGCAGCCGCGTATAGCCGTCGATCATCGCCGCCTCCTCGTATTCGCGCGGGATCTCGTCGATGAAGCCTTTCAAGAGCCACACCGCCAGCGAGACATTGACCGCCGTATAGAGCAGGATCATGCCGAGCGCGGTGTCGGACAGGCCAAGCTCGCGGTACATCAGGTAGATGGGAATAGCGACGGCGATCGGCGGCATCATGCGCGTCGACAGGATGAAGAACAGGAGGTCGTCGGCGAGCGGCACCTTGAAGCGCGAGAAACCATAGGCCGACAGCGTGCCAAGGAAGACGGCGCAGAAGGTCGAGCCAAAGGCGATGATCAGCGAATTGACGAAGCGCGGCAGGAAGTTGGACGGGCCGGCGATCACCATGTTGCGCTTGCGCGTGGTCTCGTCGCAAAAGCCGGTCGCCGGTCCGAGCGAGTTGATGTATTCCGGCGTTTGCCGGGTGCGCGTCGTGAACAGGTTGCAGTAGCCCTCGAGGCTCGGCTGGAACAGCAGCTTCGGCGGGTAGGCGATCGAATCCGGCGGCGTCTTGAAGCTGGTGGCGAAGATCCACAGCAGCGGCACGATCGAGATCAGCGCGTAGGCGATGATGATCGCGCCGGCGATCCGCTTGGAATTTGCCGAAGGTGCGACGACCGAGTGGGCAGTGGTCAGGCTCATCTCTGCTTCACCTTGTTGAGCGCCTTGACGTAGATGTTGGCCAGACCGAACACCGCGACGAACAGGATGATGGCGAAGGCCGAGGAATAGCCCGTCCGCCAGCTTTCGAACGCCTGGCGTTTCAGCGTGATCGAGGCGACCTCGGTGGTCGAGCCCGGCCCGCCGCCGGTGAGCAGATTGACCATGTCGAACATCTTGAAGTTCTCGATGCCGCGAAACAGCACCGCCAGCATGATGAAGGGCAGCGCCATCGGCAGCGTGATCGACCAGAACTGCCGCCAGTTGGAGGCGCGGTCGACCTCGGCCGCCTCATAGATGTATTCGGGGATCGACCGCAGCCCGGCGAGGCAGATCAGCATCACGTAGGGCGTCCACATCCAGGTGTCGACGATGATGATCGACCATGGCGCCAGCGACACGTTGGAGAGCATCTGGATATTTGTTGGCGGGATGCCGGTGACGAAGGAAATGGCATAGGCGAAAAGGCCGATCTGCGGCTCGTAGAGGAAGCGCCAGAAATTGCCGACCACCGCCGGCGACAGCATCATCGGAACCAGGATGAGCGTCGTCCAGAACGCGTGGCCACGGAACTTTCTGTCGATCAGCCAGGCCAGCGTGAAGCCGATCAGCGTCTGCAGCAGGATGGTCCAGAACACGAAATGCGCCGTCGTCTGCATGGCGATCCAGATGTCCTTGTCGGCGAGGATGCGCTGGTAATTGGCAAAGCCGAGGTTCTTCACCACCTCGTTCGGGCGGTTGGCGCGGAAGTTGGTGAACGACAGATAGATCGCCCAGAACAGCGGGAAGATGTTGATGGCGAGCAGCAACAGGATCGTCGGCGAGATGAACAGCCAGGCGAGGCCCTTGTCGCTGATGCCCCGGACCTTGCGGGCCAACGGTTCCGGGGTCGCCCGGGCAACGTTCTCCGCAGTCCGATTGAGCATGGTCAGTCCTGCTTCGGTCACTTGGGTCGTCTCTGTCATGGAATTTATCTGAACTGCGTCCCGTGCCAAGGTGGCACGGGACGCCTGGGCCTAGCTCGGGAGGAGCCTGTTACATCTTGCCGTCGTCCTGGAAGACCTGCGTCCAGTCCTTGACCAGGCCGTCGAGGGCATCCTTGGCCGAACCCTGGCCGGCAACGACATAGTCATGGAAGCGCTTCTGCGACGCCTGCAGCAGCGGCGCGTAGCTGGGCTCAGCCCAGAAGTCCTTCACGATCGCCATCGAGTCGAGGAAGGTCTGCGCATAGGGTTGGCTGGCCGGGAACTTCGGGTCCTTGACCACCGCGTTGAGGCAGGAATAACCGCCGAGCGACCACCATTTGGCCTGCACATCCTTGTTGGCGAACCACTTGATGTATTTCAGTGCCGATTCCTGCTTGTCGGAATAGGACACCACGGAGATGCCCTGGCCGCCGAGCTGCGCGAACTGGTCGCCGTCAGGCCCCTTGGGGTTGACGAAKTTACCGATCTTGTCGCCGCCGACATTCTCGTCCTTCTGCAGGCCCGGCCATGTGAAGGCGAAGTTCATGTGCATCGCTACCTGGCCGGATTTGAAGGCATCGACGCCTTCGCCCATGTAGCTGTTCGAGGCGCCCGGAGGGGTGCAGCAATCATAGAGCGCCTTGTAGAACTCCAGCCCCTTAACCGACTTGTCGGAATTCACGAAGCCTTCCATTTCGTAGGGCTTCTTCGGGTTCTCGTACTGGAAGCCGTAGCTGTAAAGCACGTCCATGGCGCCCATGGTGATGCCTTCCGAGCCGCGCTCGGTGTAGATCGAGGCGCCATAGACGGTCTTGCCGTCGACCTGCCGCTTCTGGAAGAACTCGGCGATCTGCTTCAGCTGGTCGAAGGTGGTCGGCGGGCCGAGGTCCCAGCCGTACTTCTCCTTGAATTCCTTCTGCAGCTCCGGCTTGGAGAACCAGTCCTTGCGATAGGTCCAGCCGACGACGTCGCCCATGGCCGGCAGCGCCCAGTAGTTGGGCGTGTTCTTCGGCCATTCCGAATAGCCGACGACGGTTGCCGGCACGAAGTCGTCCATGCTGATCTTCTCCTTGTCGAAGAAGTCGTTCAGCTTGACGTAGTGGCCGTTCTCGGCGGCGCCGCCGATCCACTGGCTGTCGCCGATGATCAGGTCGCACAGCTTGCCGTGCGAGTTCAGCTCGTTGAGGAAACGGTCGGCATAGTTGGTCCACGGCACGAATTCGAATTTCATGCCGATGCCGGTTTCCTTGGTAAAATCCTTGGACAGTTCGACAAGTGCGTTCGCCGGGTCCCAGGCGGCCCAGCACAGCGTCAGGTCTTCAGCGTGCGCGACATTCGAGACGGCTGTCGACGCTGTAATCGCCGAGGCCAGTCCAAACGCCAGTTTCAAGCTCGATTTCATGCCTTCCTCCCATTTGCGAAACGCGTCCGGATGACGGTTTCAAGAGCTCCAAACCCCTCTCCTCAGGGGCCCAAACATGGCGGCGCGGCAGCGCTGCAGATGTTTAGTAATTTGTTTAGTGATGCAATTTTTACTAAACAACGCAAGCGAATTCGTTGCTGCGCCGCAGCATGCTTGCGGCGGTGCCTGAAAACGTTGGGAAAAGCGTGTATCGCGGATCCGATTGTGGAAGCCGCGCAGGCCGGGCCCGGCCAGACTCGAAGGTCGTCCCGGCTCTCAGTCGACCCGTTTGGTGCTCACCATGACCGGCCGGATCGCCGGTGCCGGCGGCAGCAGCGCCCGGATGTCGGGGAAGGGAAACACAGGCTCGAAGCGGAAGGCTTCGGCCAGTGAACCCTGCGCACCGTTGCACTGGCCTGAACGAAAAAGGTTTTGCGTTCGCGCGCCGTCGACGAAGCGCTCCGGATCCTGCGACTGATGCATGCGGATCGCCTCGGCCTTGACGTCGGCATGCGCGGAAATATCGACATAGTGCGTCGGCGAAAAACCGGTGCCGCCGAGCGTGTCGGCATGCAGCACCGGCACAGCGAAAGAAGCCGCGATGCGCACGCCGTCCGACAGCGCGCGGTGGTCGCCATGATAGTCGTTCGGCGCATGGGTGATCGCCAGGTCCGGGCCGATCTCGCCGATCAGCGCATTCAGAGCCTCGATCAGCGCCGCATCGGCGACCAGCGCGCCATCCGGGAAGTCAAGAAAGCGCGGCGTGGCCCCAAGCAGGCTTGCCGCTTGGCTCGCCTCCTTGCGCCGCGCCCGGGCAAGCGCGCCGGGATCGCCCATGCCGCCCTTGGCCCCATCGGTGGCTATGGCAAAAGTGAGTTCTGCGCCTTGCGCAGCATAGGCGGCCATCGTACCGAACATGAAGATCTCGATGTCGTCCGGATGCGCACCGAGCGCCAATATCTTCAACCCACTCTCTCCCCGGAAATCAAAAAACGTGACGAACGGAATCCTGCTCGCCCTGATCGCCTATGCAAGCTATTCGGGCAGCGATGCCGTTGTCAAAAGCCTCGGCGGACAGTTCACGGTCTTCGAGATCGGATTTTTCACGACGCTGTTTGCCGGCTTCTTTCTTTTCTTCACGCGGCCGGTGGGCGAGCGCTGGCGTGACTTCTGGCGCACCAGGCGGCCCTGGGCGGTGCAGGCGCGCGCCTGGGCGGGCATCGCATCCGGCGTGCTCAGCGTCTACGCTTTCACTACCATCCCGCTGGCGGAAGTCTATGCGCTGGTCTTTCTGGCGCCGCTCTGCGTCACCATCCTGTCCACCGTCATCCTCAAGGAGAAGGTCGGCCCGTGGCGCTGGCTGGCGGTGGTCGCCGGTTTTGCCGGTGTCATGCTGGTGGTGCGGCCGGGGTTTCGCGAGCTCAATCTCGGCCACCTTGCCGCCTTCGGCGTTGCCTTCCTCGCCGCCGCCAGCGTCATCCTGATGCGCTCGCTGGCACAGCAGGAAAAGCGCACGACCATGCTGGGTGTCCTGATCGGCTACGGCCTATTGTTCAACGGCGTGGGAGCCGCCGCTACCTCATTCACCGTTCCGCACGGCAAGCAGCTGGTGTGGCTGGTGATGGCGGGTGCCTTCACCGCTTGCGGGCAGCTGCTGCAGCTGCTGGCTGTCAAATATGCGCCCGCCAACCGGATCGCGCCGACGCATTATTCGCAGATCGTCTGGGCGGTCATCCTCGGTGCGTTGTTCTTCCAGGAATACCCCGACTGGCTGTCGCTGGTAGGCCTCGCTGTCGTCGGCGGGTCCGGCCTGCTGACCATGGTGCGCGAGGAAGCGCGGCTCGGCACGGTGCGCTGGAACCCGTTTTCGCGCACCCGGCTTTGAACCTGTCCCGGTTGCACGGCGACCGCGACCGCTGATATGCGGACGCGATGACGACAAAACCCTTGCCGGAGCTTCCCGTATCCGCCGTGCTGCCGGCGCTGAGTGAAGCGCTGGCCGAACGCAACAGCGCCGTGCTGGTGGCGCCGCCCGGCGCCGGCAAGACGACGCTGGTGCCGCTGGCGCTGCTCGGTGCGTCCTGGCTGGGGGCCGGCAAGATCGTTCTGCTCGAACCGCGCCGGCTCGCGGCCCGCGCCGCCGCCCGCCGCATGGCCGAATTGCTCGGCGAGGAGCCCGGCGCCACCGTCGGCTACGCCATGCGCATGGAGAACCGCACCTCGGCCAAGACCAGGATACTGGTCGTCACCGAAGGCGTGCTGGCGCGTATGGTCCTCGATGACCCCGAACTGCCCGGAGTCTCGGCGGTGATCTTCGACGAATTCCACGAGCGTTCGCTCGATGGCGATTTCGGTCTGGCGCTGGCGCTCGACGTGCAAGGCGCGCTGCGGCCGGATCTGCGGGTGCTGGTGATGTCGGCGACGCTCGACGGCGCCCGCGTCGCGAAGCTGCTGTCCGACGCATCGGTGATCGAGAGCGAGGGGCGCGCCTTCCCCGTCGACATCCGCTACGACGAGCGTCCGGCCGGCATCACCATCGAGGACGCCATGGCCAAGGCGATCCGTTCCGCGCTTGCCAACGAAATTGGCAGCGTGCTCGCCTTCCTCCCCGGCCAACGCGAGATCGAGCGCACCGCCGAGCGGCTTGCCGGCAAGGTTGGCGCCGACACCGATATCGTGCCGCTCTACGGCATGCTCGACGGCAAGGCGCAGGACGCTGCGATCAAGCCGGCGCCTGCCGGCCGCCGCAAGGTGGTGCTGGCCACCTCTATCGCCGAAACCTCCATCACCATCGACGGCGTGCGCGTCGTCATCGATTCCGGCCTGTCGCGGCTGCCACGCTACGAGCCGGCCAGCGGCCTCACCCGGCTGGAAACCGTGCGCGTCAGCAAGGCGYCCGCCGACCAGCGCGCCGGCCGTGCCGGGCGCACGCAGCCAGGCGTCGCCATGCGGCTGTGGCGGGCCGAGCAGACCGCGGCGCTCCCCGCCTTCACGCCATCGGAAATCCTCGAGGCCGACCTTTCCAGCCTGTTGCTCGACTGCGCCGCCTTCGGCGTCGCCGATCCCATCAGCCTCGCCTTCCTCGATCCGCCGCCCGCTCCAGCGCTCAACGAGGCAAGGCTGCTGCTGCGCGCGCTCGATGCCGTCGACGAGACCGGGCGCCTGACGGAAGCGGGCATGGCGATGCGCAAGCTCGCACTGCCGGTTCGGCTCGCGCATATGGTCGCCGAGGCCGCCAGGAGCGGCCATGCCGACGAGGCGGCCATGCTTGCCGTGCTGCTGACGGAACGCGGACTTGGTGGCGACGGCGCCGATCTGGAGCGACGGTTGATGCGCTTTCGCTCCGAGCGATCGCCGCGTGCAACGGCGGCGCGCCAGCTTGCCGAGCGGCTGGCGAGACAGGCCTCTTCACCCTCCCCCTTGTGGGGAGGGTCGATCCGCGAAGCGGAGCGGGGTGGGGGTGGGCCGAGCGCGGCACCCCCACCCCGTCTCCCGCGCCTTACTGCGCAAGGCGCGCTCGCCGACCCTCCCCACAAGGGGGAGGGTGGTGCCGGTACGCTTCTGATCCACGCTTGGCCCGATCGCGTCGCCAAGGCGCGCGGCGAGCGCGGCCGTTTCGTGTTGGCCAACGGTTCCGGCGCCATGCTCGACGCTGCCGACGCGCTGGCGGGCGAACCGTTTCTTGTCGTCGCCGACCTGCAGGGCAAGGCGCAGAATGCGCGCATCACGGCGGCGGCGGCAATCGGAGAGGGCGACGTCCGCGCAGCACTTGCCGACAGGATCGAAACACGCAGGCAAACCAGCTTCGACCGTGACAAGCGCGCCGTGCGTGTGCGCGAGACCATGCGCCTTGGCGCCATCACGCTTTCCGAGCGCATGCTGCCGCCGCCAACCGGCGCTGACGCCGATCGCGCCATCCTTGACGCCTTGCGCGAGCATGGGCTGTCGCTGCTGACCTGGGGCAAGGAGGCGCAAACGCTGCGCCAGCGACTCTCCTGGCTGCATCGTGGCCTCGGAGCGCCGTGGCCGGACATGTCGGATGCCCCCCTCATCGAGAGCCTCGACGACTGGCTGCTGCCGTTCCTGTCCGGCGCGGCCTCCTTTGCCGCCATCGATCCCGGCGTCGTCGCGGCGGGGCTGGCCACTCTCGTGCCGCATGACTTGCAGCGCAGGATCGAAGCGCTGGCTCCAACCCATTTCGACGCCCCGTCCGGCAGCCATGTACCGATCCGCTATGACGGCGAATGGCCCGTGCTGGCTGTGCGCGTGCAGGAGCTGTTCGGCCTCGACCGCCATCCTGCCATCGCCAATGGCACGGTGCCGCTGACGCTCGAGCTCCTGTCGCCGGCGCACCGGCCGATCCAGACGACGCGCGACCTGCCCGGCTTCTGGCGCGGCTCCTGGGCCGATGTGCGCGCCGACATGCGCGGCCGCTATCCCAAGCATGTCTGGCCGGAAAATCCGCTGCTCGCGGCCGCTACCGCCCGCGCCAAGCCCAGAGCATGATCCCAAAAGGTGGGAGCCGGTTTTTGGAAAAGATCATGCTCAAACAAGAAGTAGAGCACCAATCCGGCTCCTCGGATTGGTGCGGTACCTAGCGTTCACCGTCCCGCGGCTGTAATCCATCACCATGATCAACGTTTTGCGTTCGCCCGATTTCCAGCAGAGCCAGAGACTGCGCCTCAACACGCTGATCAGGCTGCGCTGGCTTGCCATCGTCGGTCAGAGCGTGACGGTGCTCGTCGTCGCCTATGGCCTGAAGTTTCCGCTGCCGGTCAGCCTCTGCTTCGCCCTGATCGCCTGTTCGGCCTGGATGAACCTGTTTCTCGCCTTTCGCTTTCCGGCGGCGCACCGGCTGACCCCGCTCGCTGCCTTTGGCATCCTCATCTTCGACAGCCTGCAGCTTGCCGGCCTGCTTTACATGACAGGTGGCCTTACCAACCCGTTCTCGCTGCTGATGACCGTGCCCGTCGTCATTTCGGCCACCTCGCTGCCCCTGCGCCTGACCGCAATCCTCGGCGGACTGGTGATGACGGCGGCGACCTTGCTGGTCTTCGTCCATCTGCCGCTGCCCTGGCATGAAGGCGCGCCGTTGGAGATGCCCTTCATCTACGTCGCCGGCATCTGGATGGCGGTGCTGTCCTCGATCGCCTTCACCGCCATATATGCTTTCCGGGTGGCTGCCGAAGCGCGGCTTCTGGCCAATGCGCTTGCCGCCACCGAACTGGTGCTGCAGCGCGAGCAGCACCTGTCGGCGCTCGACGGGCTGGCGGCGGCCGCCGCGCACGAGCTTGGCACGCCGCTCGCCACCATCACCCTTGTCGTCAAGGAGATGGAAAAGGCGCTCGGCAACGATCCCAAATACGGCGAGGACGTCAAGCTGCTGCGCTCACAGAGCGAGCGCTGCCGCGAGATCCTCAAGCGCCTGACCAGTCTGTCGTCCGAGGGCGAGGCGCATCTTTCCCGGCTGCCACTGACCTCGCTGGTCGAGGAGGTCACCGCCCCGCACCGCGACTTCGGCATCTCGATCAAGCTTCGGCCCGGCGAGCGCATCGGGCCAGAGCCGGTCGGGCGCCGCAATCCGGGCGTCATCTACGGCCTTGGCAATCTGGTCGAGAACGCCGTCGATTTCGCCCGCAAGAGCGTCACCGTGAGCTGGAGCTGGGACGACACCACTGTGGCCTTCTCGATCATCGACGACGGGCCGGGCTTTCCGGCCGAGATCATCGACCGTATAGGCGAGCCCTACATGTCGACGCGCCAGGGCACGGAAGCCGGCGGTGGCCTGGGGCTGGGCCTGTTCATCGCCAAGACGCTGCTCGAACGCTCCGGTGCGACACTTGATTTCCGCAATTCGAGCGGCCTGGGCGAGGGCGCCGTGGTACAGATATCGTGGCCGCGTGGCGTGTTCCTCAATCCGGAAATCACCTCGGCCAGCATGTTCGACACCGCCTGAGAGCCTTGCAAGGGCTCGAAAAATTGGACAATCAGGCTCAGGAACTATATCTGCGTGGAATTAAGGCAGCAGGAATTTTGAGACCATGACAGGCGACGAAAACATTGGCGCAATGGTGGAAGGCGAGGATACCTCGCTGCTCATCGTCGATGACGACAAGCCGTTCCTCACGCGACTGGCTCGCGCCATGGAAACCAGGGGCTTCGTGGTCGAGACGGCCGAGAGCGTCGAGGAGGCGGTCGGCAAGGCGCGCGCCAACCCGCCGGCCTATGCCGTGGTCGACATGCGGCTCGGCGACGGCAACGGTCTCGACGTGGTTGCCGCCATCCGTGAGAAACGCGACGATTCCCGCACCATCATTCTGACCGGCTACGGCAACATCGCCACCGCGGTGACCGCGGTGAAGCTCGGCGCCGTCGATTATCTCTCCAAGCCTGCCGACGCCGACGACATCTTCGCCGCGCTCACCCGCACGGCGGGGGAGCGGGCAGCGCCTCCGGAAAACCCGATGTCGGCCGATCGCGTCCGCTGGGAGCATATCCAGCGCGTCTATGAGATGTGCGAGCGCAACGTCTCCGAGACCGCGCGCCGGCTCAACATGCATCGCCGCACCTTGCAGCGGATCCTGGCCAAGCGCGCACCGCGTTAAGATTGCCGCAATACGCGGGGCAAATGGCTTCGGATCAATGACGGTTTCCAACTCGTGGCCGAGACCACCAATTGTCGAAGCAAGCCCCGCCCCTCGTTGCCCTTCCGGGCATTTCTCCCCGTATAGTGACGGGGAGAAAGGGGCCGGCCGCAAAGCCGGTGCCTTTCTTGCAACGCTGATAAATTGGCGAATCCATTGATGACAGCGTCCCTCTCCCCGTCACTATACGGGGAGAGGATGCCGGCAGGCAGGTGAGGGGCGGCGCCAGCGCTCCGAAGATGACGCCGGCCAATAGGCGGCACGACGGAGGCGACATGCAGGACTTGAAGCAGCGGCCGGTTTCCGTCTTCCGCGAATTTCTCGATAGCGAGGCGGCCGGCGGCATCGTCCTGATGGCGGCGGCCGCACTGGCCCTGATCGTTGCCAACTCGCCGCTCTCCGAAACCTATTTCTCCGCTCTCCACGCCTATCTCGGCCCGCTCAGCATCTCGCACTGGGTCAATGACGGGCTGATGGCGGTGTTCTTCCTGCTTGTCGGGCTGGAGATCAAGCGCGAGGTGCTGGACGGCCAGCTCTCGACCTGGCCACGCCGCGTCCTGCCCGGCATCGCCGCAGCCGGCGGCATGGTGGTTCCAGCACTCGTCTACGTCGTGATCAACCGCAACAACGCGGCGGCCCTGTCCGGCTGGGCGATCCCGACCGCCACCGACATCGCCTTCGCGCTCGGCGTCCTGTCGCTGCTTGGCAGCCGTGTGCCGGCCTCGCTGAAAGTCTTCCTCACCGCGCTTGCCATCATCGATGATCTCGGCGCCGTCATCATCATCGCCATCTTCTACACCAGCGGGCTGTCGCTCGCTTATCTTGGTGCCGCCTTCGCCGTCATCGCCGTGCTCGTCGTGCTCAACCGCATGCGGGTGATGACGCTGCTGCCCTATCTCGTGCTCGGCGCCGTTCTGTGGGTGCTGGTGCTGAAATCCGGCGTCCATGCCACGCTTGCGGGCGTGGCGCTGGCGTTGACCATTCCGCTCGAACGCTCCGCCGGGATTCGTCACGATCTCGACCATTCGCCGCTGCACCGGCTCGAGCACGGCCTGCACAGGATCGTGCCCTTTGTCGTCATCCCGATCTTCGGCTTTGCCAATGCCGGCGTTTCGCTCGCCGGCCTGAGTTTTGGCGCGCTGGTCGAGCCGCTGACGCTCGGCGTCGCCGCCGGTCTTGTCGTCGGCAAGCTGGTCGGCGTCTTCGGCTCCTCGGCACTTGCCATCCGCTTCGGTCTTGCAGACCTGCCGGCTCATGCCGGCTGGGTGCATTTGATCGGCATCTCGCTGCTGTGCGGCATCGGCTTCACCATGAGCCTGTTCATCGGCCTGCTTGCCTTCGCCAGCGACGCGGCGCTCCAGGACGCGGTCAAGGTTGGCATCCTCGCCGGCTCCTTCATCGCCGCCATCCTCGGCGCCGCCGTGTTGTTGATGGCGCCGGCTTCTAGTGGGGTGGACGAGAGCGAAGAGTAGGGCTGGCCCCGCAGTTGCCGGGTTCTGCGAACTACTCGCTCTCCCCCTCCAGCACCGGGACCGATACACCGGCAAGCTCGGCCGCCAGCAGCCGCGAGGCGCCGGCTCGCGCGATCCGCAGCATCAGCGCCTTGCGCGTTGCCGCCGCCATGCGGTGCTCCGGCGCATCGCGCAGGATTTCGGCGCCGTAGCCGTCGGAGAGGATGAAGCCGCACTCCTCGGGAAAGATCTCCGAGGGCACGCCGGGATGGGTGGCGAAGAAGAAGCGGTCGGAGTGCAGCCGGTAGTCCGGCCATTTGCGGTCGACCCGGAAATCCTCGATCGAGGACTTGATCTCGATGATCCAGATGTCGCCCTGCCGCGTCAACGCGACGAGGTCGGCACGGCGGCCGGTGGCCAGCGACAGTTCGGGCAGCACATGCGCGCCCATCTCCATCAAAAGCCGCTGCACGCCGCGCCGCACCAGCATGGCGCGTTCAGACTGGCGGCCGTCGATAAGCGGGTTTTGCAGAATCGGCGAAATGATTGGCATGGGCGGCACCATGCCAGATTTTGTTCACGGTTTGAACCTGTTTTATGGGGGCGATTATATATTTGACAGACCCGGTGCTTCGACCCGATGGCATGAGGTCCTAGGCTGACAATTAGCCATCGCTAATATATTGTTATCCTGAAATGCGAGGGGATGTCATGCGACAGCCACGAGGTTGGATCGCGCTGGCGTGGCTGGTCTTATCTGGCGACGCGGACGCCCATGATTGGTACACCGGCAAAAAAGACCCGGTTATGCAATCTGATTGCTGCGGCAACAAAGATTGCCAYCCGATAGACCCTCGCGASGTCAGGGAGACGAAAGACGGCTATTACGTCAGGYYGCCTCGCCCCGCATAYATGAATGAGCCACAAGAGCCGGAGTGGTTTATCCCTAGAGMGCGTGCMCAAGCCTCCCCCGATGACCGYTACCATCTCTGYGAGCATTTAATGACGTTCTATCGAACGATCATTCCYCATATGAAGTTCGAGGCCTACCAGAGATACAKATGGCGGTGTTTCTTCGTGCCCAAGGGCACGAGTTCAATCGAGAAAGGCCGATAGAAGGTCTTCAGGTGCTTCGTTGGTAGAGGCGCTACAATGAATGTCGGCCTAGCCAATTCGCCCRGCCCTATGGGAGTGGCCGGTACGGTCGGGGTGCTTGGTGTTGGGGTAGGCCGCACCGGCCACTGCGGGATCAGGCTTTTGGGATCGTCCCCCGCACTGCCCAAGCTATAGGCACATTAGCGATATCTCAACTAAGACTGAAGTCCCAGACACGCCCTGCCCAGCCGTAGGGCCGTCGCTGCCCACGATACGCGTGCATTGATCGGCCTTGGGGTGTACCCTTCAGGACTGCGCTGCCAGCCGCATACTGGCCTTTTCCCGAGGAGGCATTCCCATGACCGCGTACAAAGTCGGTTATCTCATTGGCAGCCTCGCCAAAGGCTCAATCAACCGGAAGCTGGCCAAGGCGCTCGTGAACTTGGCGCCGGCCGAACTCTCGATGGCCGAAATCCCGTTCAAGGACCTGCCGCTGTACAGCTACGACTACGACGCTGATTTCCCTCCGCCGGCAAAGGCATTCAAGGAAGCGCTCGCCGGGATCGAAGCCGTGTTGTTCGTCACGCCCGAATACAACCGCTCAATCCCAGGTGGGCTCAAGAACGCGATCGACTGGGCGAGCCGACCCTACGGCCATAACTCGTTCACCCGAAAGCCATCGGCGGTCATCGGCACCTCGCCGGGTTCGATCGGCACCGCGCTGGCGCAGCAAAGCCTTCGCGGCGTTCTTGGCTTCTGCAACTCCCCGCAGATGAACTCGATCGAGGCTTACATCCAGTTCAAACCCGGCCTGATCACCGATGAAGGCGAGGTCACCGACGCCGGGACCGAGGAGTTCCTGCGCGACTACATGCTGCAATTCCACGGCTTCATCACTCGGGTCTATACCGCCCTGGCCACATAGGTCACAGGACACCGCGCGGCTGGAGGCCCCAGGCTGGGAATACATAGATTGGAGAATGCCCTCCTTTCCATGCCGATACCGGTCCGGTAGCTTATCTGGATGGACGTTCTGGATTGGTTGGCCCGCTGGTATGAAGCACAACCGCTAAGCAAGGGGGCGTCCAATTAGCGAGACGCCGATCTTATGATCTAACCCGGATGCACCCAAAAGAAGTCAGGCATCGGTCCTTGAAAGCCTGAACTTGTGGAGCTTATCGTCGGTTCCATGGGGACGGGTGACGCGACATCGAACAGCAACGAAGGCGAACAGCTGTGGGCCTTCGACCTTGACGCTCTGCGCGAGGCCTTCGGAAAGTCTGTTCAGGAACATAAGATCACAGCGGACGATTGGGCGGAACACGCCAATCAGTTCCTCGAAAAACAAAGAGATCGTCCGCGCGAACCGACTTGATACGCCGGATGGCCGGAGCGATCTTGGGAATGCCCAGCCGCCCGTCTCCATCAAAAGCCGTTGCACGCCGCGCCGCACCAGCATGGCGCGCTCGGACGACTGACAGGCCGACTCTGTGGGCCAATTGAGAAGCAGGCTTCAATCATCCAGCCAGTATGCTCGAAAACAGCCGAATTGGGGCGCGATCCCACGCCGCCGTTTGGCGTCGAATTCCATCTCGGACAGTGCCTGGGGTGAGTTGTTCCCGGTGACATCTGGCACGATGGTGTATCCTTCCGCGACCAACTGCAGGCACATTTCCTGGTAGTGCCTTTTGAAGCCGTTCTTGATCTTGTTCCGCGGATACCGCCGCCCGTGCATGCATTCCTGGCTCAGGATGTCGGAATACCGCAGGGCGCTGGCCATTCTTACTTTTTCTTCGAAGATCGGCTTGTAAGGCTGTTTGTCCTTGGACCAGCATCGTCCTGCCGACGCGACCAGCGCCGCGGCCACCAGGCCTGCCAGGAACTTCCCCACTCAGGTCCCTTCCGACCAAGCAGATGTGCATTAGCCCCGGTTAATATTACGGCAAATCCTACTGGTTTCCAAATGATGCTCCCGTTGGACGCGTGGCGCCTATGCGGCCGTCGAAGCATCCTTGCCGCTGGGCAGCGCAGCCCCGGCCATATCGTCCAGGATCGGGCAGTCCGGCCGGTCGTCGCCATGGCAGGCGTGGATCAGCGTCTGCAGGGTCGAACGCATCGACTGCAATTCGCGCACCTTTTCCTCGATCGCCCTGACATGGGCGGCGGCGATCTCGCGCACGTCGTGGCTGGCACGGCTCCGATCCTTGTAGAGCGCCATCAACTGGCGGCAATCGTCGATGGAAAAGCCGAGGTTGCGCGCGCGGCGCAGAAAGGCCAGCCGGTGGATGTCGTCACCGGAATAGTCGCGGTAGCCGTTGGCGGCGCGTGCAGGGGCGATCAGGCCGATCTCTTCATAGTAGCGGATGGTTTTGGCCGGCAGGCCTGAATGGTGGGCGGCGTCACCGACATTCATGACGATTTTCCTTGATTTTTAAGGGGCTTACGGACGGGGCCATTGATTTTGCTTCACAATCCTGTGAGGCCTGTTGCCGAAATGCCATAGTAATGCGCCTACCAGCACGTAAGCCCCTGCATATAGGCATCGGGTGCTTGGCAAGCAAAGAAAATGCCAGCATGAATGATCGTGAAGCGGCCGACTCGTGCTGCTGACGTTGGGGCGGGGCACCGGATCATCTTATGCGCATGAAGTCGTTTGCAATCGTCGCCGCATTGGCGCTTTCCACTGCTATCGCCGGTTGCAGCAGCATCGGCATGCGGATTTTCTCCAATGACTACGGTGCGGTCACCGACGCCGGTTACCAGCTGCCGCGCATCCCGATCGAGAAGGTGCCGATGAGGTATCATCGGCAGGAGGTGGACTACGACACCAAGGAAAAGCCGGGCACCATCATCGTCGATACGCAGAACAAGTTCCTCTACTTCGTCGAGGGTGATGGCCTGGCGATGCGCTACGGCATCGGCGTGGGTCGCGAAGGCTTCGAATGGCACGGCACCGCCCACATCGCGCTGAAGCGCGAATGGCCGACCTGGACGCCGCCTTCTCAGATGATCCACCGCCAGCCGGAACTGGCCAAGTTTGCCGGCGGCATGGAGCCTGGCCTGAAGAACCCGCTCGGCGCCCGCGCCATGTATCTGTTCAACAAGGGCGGCGACATGGGCTATCGCCTGCATGGCAGCCCGGAGTGGAATTCGATCGGCAAGGCAATGTCGTCAGGCTGCATCCGCCTGATGAACCAGGACATTATCGACCTTTACGACCGCACCTCGGTGGGCGCCAAGGTCATTGTTCTTTAGGCCATGATCCCGAAAACCGGTACCGGTTTTCGGCAAAATTATGGTCAGATACAGACGCCATTCATGCGCGGACCGTCTAGGCAACAACGGACGTCCCAAACAGAAAACCGGGCAATTCGGTCCGGTTTTTTGTTTTTTGCGCCTGTTTTTTGCGTTTTATCGAATCTGTTTTGCCGGCAAAGCGTCCGGCGGACAATCAGGAAACCTGCTCGACCTGCTGCACTTCCGGCACGAAGTGGCGCAGAAGATTCTGGATGCCGTGCTTGAGCGTCGCCGTCGAAGACGGGCAGCCGGCGCAGGCGCCCTTCATGTGCAGGAACACTGTGCCGTTCTCAAAGCCGCGGAAGGTGATGTCGCCGCCGTCCTGGGCGACCGCCGGGCGCACCCGCGTGTCGAGCAGTTCCTTGATGGTGATGACGAGTTCCTCGTCGGCCTTGTCGTAGAACTCACCCGTCAGGCTGGTCTCGGCGGCGGGGCCGGCTTTGACCATGACCGGCGCGCCGGACATGAAATGCTCCATGATGGCGCCGAGAATCGCCGGCTTCAGATGCTGCCAGTCGGGGCCGTCCTTGGTCACGGTGATGAAATCGTAGCCGAAGAAAACACCGGTAACGCCGGGGATCTCGAACAGCCGGCCAGCCAGCGGCGACGCGGTGGCGGCGCTGTCGGCATCGCGGAAATCGGCGGTGCCTTCCAGAAGCACTTCCTTGCCGGGCAAGAATTTCAGCGTCGCCGGATTTGGCGTCGATTCGGTCTGGATGAACATGGCCGTCTCCGTGCCCATTTCGGGCAACCAGTTTGGAATAGTTCTAAATAGGCTCTATTGGCTGGACATTCAAGCGAAACGCATCGCCGGAACGGCTGGCTGGCGGAATGTTTTTGCGACCGGCGATGCGCTTTGAGGTGCGATTCAGGTCTGGCCGTATGCAGGCCGGCCTCACCTGAATACCAGCACATCTCAGGCGAGGCTGTCGATCTCCTCGTCCGACAGGTTTTGCGGCACCACGGTCACCGGGATCGGGAAGGCGGCACCCTTGCCGGCCACGGCGCCAACCAGCGGTCCGGGACCTTCCTTGCCGGCGCCGGCGGCCAGCACCAGGATGGCGATGTCCTGGTCTTCCTCGATCAGCTTGTGGATCTCTTCGGTCGGCTTGCCTTCGCGCACCACCATCTCCGGCTCCATGCCGAGCTTCTGGCGCACCTTGTTGGCATAACCGTCAAGCGCGGCGCGCGCCCTGGCGTTGGCCTCCTCGCGCATGATCTTCTCGACACCCAGCCAGTGCTGGAAATCGTCCGGCTCGATCACATAGAGCAGCACCAGCATGCCGTTGGTACTTTGCGCCCGCTTCGAGGCGTAGGCGACTGCGCGCTCGCATTCCGGCGTGTCGTCGATGATCGCCAGGAACTTGCGGCGATGGCCGGCTTCGCGGCTGAGGCGTTTGGAGACCATGTCTACGTACTCGGTGTCATTGCGGCCGCAATCTGCCACTGCCGCAGACCGGCGGCAAGCCGCCGGCCTTATGCCAGTGTGGTGCAGTGCACCCGATGTTGGGATCAGCCCTGCAGCAGCCCGATGATGTCGCGCACGGTTTTCATCGTTGCCTCTGCGAGCACGCCGGCGCGCTCGCCGCCATCCCTCAGCACCGCGTCGACATAGGCGCGGTCATCGGAAATGCGGCGCATCTCGCTGGCGATCGGCGCCAGCTTCTCCACCGCAAGGTCGGCCAGCGCGGGCTTGAACACCGAAAACTGCTGGCCGGCGAACTCTTTCAGCACGTCTGCCTTCGACATATCGGCAAGACCAGCATAGATGCCGACCAGGTTTTCCGCCTCGGGCCGGCTGGCCAGACCGTCCAGCTCGCTCGGCAACGCTTCCGGGTCGGTCTTGGCCTTCCGGATCTTCTTCGAGATCGCATCGGCATCGTCGGTCAGGTTGATGCGCGACAGGTCCGACGGATCCGACTTCGACATCTTCTTCGAGCCGTCGCGCAGTGACATGATGCGCGCCGCCGGCCCGCCGATCACCGGCTCGGTCAGCGGGAAATAGCCGTTGACGGTCTCCTCGCCGACCTGCATCTCGACGCCGACGCCAAGGGCTGCGATGCGGTCGGAAAAGTCGTTGTTGAATTTCTGCGCGATGTCGCGGGTCAGCTCCAGGTGCTGTTTCTGGTCCTCGCCCACCGGAACGTGGGTGGCGCGATAGAGCAGAATGTCGGCAGCCATCAGGCTCGGATAGGCAARSAGGCCSAGCGAAGCGTTCTCGCGGTCCTTGCCGGCCTTGTCCTTGAACTGCGTCATGCGGTTCATCCAGCCGATGCGCGCCACGCAATTGAAGATCCAGGCGAGTTCTGCATGCTGCATGACCCGCGACTGGTTGAAGACGATGTGCTTCTTCGGGTCGATGCCCGAGGCCAGGAACGCCGCGGTGATCGACCGCGTCTGGTCGGCGAGGTCGTCATAGACGAGCTGTGCCGTCAGCGAATGCAGGTCGACGACGCAATAGATGCAGTCGGAGGTTTCCTGCAGGGCGACGAATTTCTTGATGGCGCCGAGATAGTTGCCGAGATGCAGATTGCCGGTCGGCTGGACGCCGGAAAAGACGAGTGGCTTGAAGGCGGTCATGGTTGTTCCCTTGGCTTGTGGAGGGCCGTTTCGCGCGCGGCGAAAGTCTTGCGACGGCGCGCTTATGGACGAACACGACGATCCGATCAAGACCGGTTTTGCCGTCGAGTTATCCGGCCCTACTCGTCCGGGGCGGTCTTTGGGGCCGGTGGCGTCGCTTTCCCCGATCCCCGCTTGACGTTGCGCCGGATCATGCCGAAATCGGCGCCGCCGGTGGCGAAGGCGGTGATGAAGTAGAGCAGCGCCCCGCCGGCGACGAGCGCCAGAAGCGTCGTCGCCTTGACGACCAGCGGCGCACCCCGGCCGAGCCTGACGGCGAACCAGTGTTCGGCAAAATAAAGTGCCGCCCCCATCACGATCGCCGACAGCACCAGCCGCGGAATGCGTTTCATCAACGGAACGTCGCGGCCCCAATGGCCACGCCTGATCAAGACGCCGAGCAGCATCAGCGCGTTGACCCAGCCGGCGACCGCCGAGGCGACGGCGATGCCGGGCGCGCCCATTTCCGGAAACAGCGTCAGCGCCGTGGTGACGTTCACCGCCACCGAGATGGCGGCGAACATCATCGGCGTGCGGGTGTCCTCGCGGGCGAAATAGCCTGGGGTGAACGCCTTGATCAGCACGAAGGCCGGCAGGCCGAGGCCGAAGATCGCCAGGATCGCCGCCACCGTCGGCGTCGAGTTGTTGGCGGCGAACGCGCCGCGCTCATAGACCAGCCGCACGATCGGCTCCGACATCACCCACAGTGCCGCGGCTGCCGGCAAGGTGAGGAACAGCGTGAACTCGACCGAGCGGTTCTGCAGATTGGCGGCTTCGATCAGGTTGCCCGACTTCAGCGCCCGCGACAGTTCGGGCAACAGCACGATCGCCACCGCGACGCCGACCACGCCGAGCGGCAACTGGTAGATGCGGTCGGCATAGGCGAGCGAGGACACCGCACTGTTCTGCGCCGAGGCGATCGCCGTGCCGATAAGCTGGTTGATCTGGGTGATGCCGCCGGTGATCGCCGCCGGCAGCGCCAGGATCAGCAGCCGCTTGACCGCGGGCGTCATTTTCGGACGGCGGAAGCCGATCGAGATGCCGGCATGGCGCACCGCCACCCAGACGATCGCCAGTTGCACCAGTCCGGCGGCCAGCACGCCCCAGGACAGCCCGTAGCCGACGGTGAGCGCGTCGGAGCCCTTGTACCAGGCATAGGCGAGCACGCCGATCAGGATGATGTTGAGGAACACCGGCGCCACCGCCGCCGCGAAATAGCGGCGCAGCGAATTCAGCATGCCCGCCATCATGGCGCCCAGCGACATGCAGATCAGGTAGGGGAACATGATCGTCGCCAGCGTCACCGTGGTGTCGAATTTTCCCGGCGTGCCGGCAAAGCCTGGCGCCACCAGGTAGCGCACGATCAGCGGCATCGACAATTCCATGACGATGGTCAGCGCCAGCAGCGCCGTGAACAAGACGCCGAACACCTCCTCCGAGAAGCGCTTTGCGCCCTCGGTGCCGTGCGTCTCGATCTCCTTGGCGAACAGCGGCACGAAGGCGGCGTTGAAGGCGCCCTCGGCGAACAGCCGGCGAAAGGTGTTGGGAAACTGGAAGGCGGCGTTGAAGGCGTCGGCGACCGGTCCAGTGCCCAGCGCTGCCGCCATCAGCATCTCGCGCCCGAAGCCGAGCGCGCGGCTCATCAGCGTGCCGGAAGCGACCGTTGCGAATTTCTTGACGAGGCTCATGCTTTTGGGAACTGCCTGCGGAATTGGGACAAAGTGATGGTCGCTGTCACTCGGCGGCGGCCTTGGCCTTGCCGCCACGCTCGGGCGCGACGCCTTCAAGCGCTGCCATCAGCCGGTTGCGGATGGTGGCGATGCGGGTCGGGTTGTCGATCTTCTGGCCGGTGAGGTCGGTGACGTAGAAGGTGTCGATGACCTTCTCGCCGAAGGTGGTGATGTGGGCCGATGCGATGTCGAGCGACAGGTCGGATAGCGTTCCGGTGATCTCCGACAGCAGGCCCGGCCGATCCAGCCCCTCGACCTCGATGACCGAAAAACGGTTCGACAGTGCGTTGCGAATTTCGGCGCGCGGCGGGATCTTGAACACCTTGGCGCCGCGCCGCGGCTTGGTCCGCTTCTCGATCATCTCCGGCAGCCAGCTCTTGCCCGACAGCACGTCCTCGATCAGCCGGCCGACGCGCTCGGCACGCCGGCGCTCGTCCTCGTCGCGGTCGAATTCCCTTGAGATCAGGATGGTGTCCAGGGCGCGGCCGTCCGACGTGGTGAAGATCTGCGCGTCGACGATGTTGCCGCCGGCTCCGGCGCAGGCCCCGGCGATGACCGAGAGCAGGCGGGGATGGTCCTGCGCCAGCACGGTGATTTCGGTCACCGCCTCGAACTGGTGGGTCTTGACCATGGTGGCGAGCTTGTTGCCCGAAGCGTCCGCTTCGCGGATGAACTCGGCATGGCGCAGCTGATCGGCGAGATCGACGGTCAAAAGGTAATTCTCGTAGTGCAGGGCGACATAGCGCTTGCGGGCCTTGTCCGACCAGTTGGCGAGCGCCTCGGCCAGACGCTCGCGCGCCGCCGCCGTCCGCTGCGCGCGCGACACTTCCGAAAAGCCGCCGGTCAAAAGCAGTTCGGTTTCGTAATAGAGCGTGCGCAGCAGCTGGCCCTTCCAGCCGTTCCATACACCGGGTCCGACGCCCCTGATGTCGCAGACGGTGAGGATCAAAAGCAGCTTCAGCCGCTCAACCGATTGCACGATCGCGGCGAAATCCTCGATGGTCTTGCGGTCGTTGAGGTCTCGGGTCTGCGCCGTCATCGACATTACGAGGTGGTTCTCGACCAGCCAGGCCACCGTTTCGGTATCGGCTGGTGACAGCCCCATATGCGGGCAGATGCGCCGGGCGATCCTGGCCCCGGCCTCGGAATGATCCTCCGGCCTGCCTTTGGCGATGTCGTGCAGCAGCACGGCGACATAGAGCGCCTCGCGGCTCTTCTTCAGGCCCGGCATCAGCGTGTGGGAGAGGGGATGGACCTTCTCGCCGTCGCCGCGCTCGATCTCGGCCAGCACGCCGATGCAGCGGATCAGATGCTCGTCCACCGTATAGTGGTGGTACATCGAGAACTGCATCATGGCGACGATCTTGCCGAAATCCGGGATCAGCTTGCCGAGCAGCCCGGCCTCGTTCATGCGCCGCAGATTGAGTTCGGCATTGCGGTCCGAGGTCAGGATGTCGAGGAACAGCCGGTTGGCCTCCTCGTCGCGCCGCAGCGACTTGTTGACCAGGCCGAGCGAGCGGGTCAGCAGCTTCAGCGCATCGGGGTGGAACTCCAGACCGTGCTTGTCGGCGAACCAGAACAACCGCAAGAGATTGACCGGATCGCGCTCGAACACCTGGTCGTCGGCGATGTTGATGCGGTGGTTGTCGACGATGAAGTCGGAGGTGCCGGCGAGCTTGCGCTTGCGCCGCGAGAAGGTGAGGAAGATGCGGTTGAAGCCCGGCACGTGCTTGGCCTGCTCTTCCTCGAGCGCGGCGCAGAAGATGCGGGTCAGGTCGCCGACATCCTTGGCGACGAGGAAGTAGTGCTTCATGAAGCGCTCGACCGCCGACAGGCCGGGATGGCTGGTGTAGCCGAGCCGCTCGGCGATCTCGCGCTGGATGTCGAAATGCAGCCGCTCCTCGGCCTTGCCGGTGAGGAAATGCATGTGGCAGCGCACCGCCCACAGGAAATCCTCGGCCTTCTGGAACTCGCGATATTCGCCCTCGGTGAAGACGCCCTTGTCGACCAGTTCCTCGCCGGTGCGCACGCGGTAGAAATACTTGCCGATCCAGAACAGCGTCTGCAGGTCGCGCAGGCCGCCCTTGCCGTCCTTGACGTTGGGCTCGACGAGATAGCGGCTTTCGCCGGCCTTGGCATGCCGGTCGTCGCGTTCGGCAAGCTTGGCCTGGACATATTCGGGGCCGGTCGTGCGCACCACCTCATGGTCGAAGCGCAGCATCAGCTCGTCATAGAGCTTGAGCTCGCCCCACAGGAAACGCGCCTCGAGGATCGAGGTCCGGATGGTGACGTCGGTGCGCGACAGGCGCAGGCATTCGTCGATGTTGCGGGTGGCGTGGCCAACCTTCAGCCCGAGATCCCACAGCATGTAGAGCATGTACTCTACGGTCTGCTCGCCCCATGGCGTCTGCTTGTAGGGCAACAGGAACAGAAGGTCGATGTCGGAGCCAGGCGCCAGCGTGCCACGGCCATAGCCGCCGACGGCGACGACGGCCATGCGCTCCGCCGAAGACGGATTCTTGACCCGGTAGACATGCGTGACGGCGAAATCGTAAAGCGCCCGGATGATCTCGTCCATGAGGTGCGATAGCCGCGCCGCACAGGCACGGCCGCCGCCGTCGTCCCTCAGCATGCGTTCGGCAATGGCGCGTCCGTCCGCCAACCGCACCTTGAGAAGCTGAAGCACGCCGCTGCGTGCGGCCTGTCCGGAGCCGTCTCCGGCCGTGGTAGCGGTCAGCGCCGTCATCTCGCGGCGCAAGGCTTCGCCGTCGATCAGTTCGTCGAGCTTCAGGGAGATTTTCGCCATAGGTACCGGTTGGCCTCGCCTTTTCGGCGGCGTCTATAGCGCCTTTTCGCGGTTGTGGGTATGGGCAGGACGGACACGTTCGCCGTGGCGATAGAACGCTATGAGCCTATTTCTCTGCTTCAGGAGGCAGAGGTCGACGATCCTGCTCAGCAATTTCCTGGCCTCAGCCCCGATTCTCATTGGCAGCGTCTTGGTCGTGCGCGACCCGGATTGGACACCGGCAAGCCACTGGTCCCGCCGTTCCTCAAGAAGCAGGCTCGGCAGTGCGGCGGTCCGCAAGAAGCGTTCCTGCGCGCACAGGGCCGGAMTCAGCTGATAGATCGCCTTGCCGGGTGAGGGGGCGAATCTTGGATTGAAGATGATCTGGTCGACGGGACTGTTGAGTTCCGCGGTGCCGTCGATGAGATCGCGCGCCGCCTGCCTCGAGAGTATGTAGCCGGCCGCGCCGACGTGAGATCCGTGCAGTCTGGACGTGGAAAAGCCGTGCCCGGCCGGAGAGCGCCGCCATGCGAGCCGGGTCTTCTTGAAGAATGTCTCCAGCTTGACGATCTCGGCATCAGCCGGGATCCAACTGGCGTCGGCAAGCATCGCGCCGGCATCTTCCGAAAAGACGACATCGTCTTCAAAAACGACGCCGTAGGCATCGTCGCCATCGGCGATCTTTGCCCAGCAGGCCTTGTGGCTGAGGAAACAGGCGATCTCGGCGTTGGTCAAATGCAACTGCGTCAGCGGATTGAGCCGCATCGGTGTTTGCGGGAGGTCGGATCGGTCCTGGGCGTCGACCGCCGCGACGCGTTCAAAGTCAATGCCGATGCGGGCAAACTCCGACGTCATATGCGCGAGCCGGTCCTGGGACCGGTCGAGGTTTATGACCAGGCACTTCATTGGAAATGGAATCGGTGCATTTGGATGCGTTTGGATTGTCAATCGGCGGCTCCATAGCACAAGAAGCCGCCGCGCATCCGACTTTCTTTGATGGTGGCCCGGCGCCGGCGACGACACACGGAAAAAGAAAATTATGCCCTTGACCTTCCAGTTACTGGAAGCACTACCTCCGCATCGAGACGAGGCATCGAGGCATTTTGAATGACGCATTCAGACCATCATCATCACGCGCATGACGGGTGCTGCACAGCGAAAGCTGCGGCCGGGGAGGCGGCCGTGGTGCGGGATCCTGTCTGCGGCATGACCGTCGACCCTGCGACAGCCAAGCACTTTGTCCGTCATCAAGGTCAGGATTTCTACTTCTGCTCTGCCGGCTGCAAGGCGAAATTCGAGGCGGAACCGCAGAAATATCTTGGCGATAGGGCCGCGCCGCAGCCGATGCCCAAGGGCACGCAATACACCTGCCCGATGCATCCCGAAATCATCCGCGACAAGCCCGGCTCCTGCCCGATATGCGGCATGGCGCTGGAGCCGATGGGCGTGCCCACCGGTGATGAAGGCCCAAATCCCGAGCTGGTCGATTTCACCAGGCGATTCTGGGTCAGTGCCGCGCTGTCGCTGCCGTTGCTGATCGTCGCCATGGCGCCGATGCTCGGCCTGACGTTCGAGGCCGTTGTCGACGACCGCACGATGGTCTGGCTGGAACTGGCATTGGCCAGCCCTGTCGTGTTGTGGGCGGCGCAGCCTTTCTTCCATCGCGGCTGGGATTCGCTCGTCAATCGCAGCCCAAACATGTGGACGCTGATCTCGCTCGGCGTCGGCGCGGCCTATCTCTACAGCGTCGTCGCGACGCTGCTTCCGGATATCTTTCCGCATCAGTTCCGCAGCCATGGCGGTGCGGTGCCGGTCTATTTCGAGGCCGCCGCCGTCATCGTCGCGCTGGTCTTCCTCGGCCAGGTGCTGGAGTTGCGCGCCCGTGAAAAGACCGGGTCGGCGATCCGCGCTTTGCTTGATCTCGCGCCGAAGACCGCGCGGCTGATCGGTTCCGACGGCTCCGAAGGCGACGTGCCGCTCGACGCGGTCAAGGTGGGCGACCGCCTGCGCATCCGTCCCGGTGACGCCGTGCCGGTCGACGGCACCGTGTTGGAGGGCCGTTCCTCCCTCGACGAATCGATGATCACAGGCGAACCGTTGCCGGTCGAAAAGGCCGAAGGCGATACCCTGACCGCCGGCACGCTCAACAAAAACGGCTCGCTGATCCTGCGTGCCGAGCGGATCGGCGCCGAGACCACGCTGGCGCGCATCGTCGAACTCGTCGCCAAGGCGCAGCGCTCGCGCGCCCCGATCCAGGGGCTTGCCGATCGCGTTTCCTTCTACTTTGTCCCGGCTGTGGTGCTGGTCGCGATCGCCGCCTTCGTGGCCTGGGCTGTCCTTGGCCCCGAACCCAGCCTGATCTTCGCCATCGTCTCGGCGGTGTCGGTGCTGATCATCGCTTGCCCCTGCGCGCTCGGCCTCGCCACGCCGATGTCGATCATGACCGCTACCGGGCGCGGCGCCCATGCCGGCGTGCTGATCAAGGAAGCCGCCGCGCTCGAACGCTTCGCTTCCGTCGACACGTTGATCGTCGACAAGACGGGCACGCTGACCGAAGGCCGGCCGAAACTGACCGATGTCGTTGCCGCAAACGGCTTTTCCGAAGACGAATTGCTGGCCCTTGCCGCCGGCCTCGAAAAGGGCTCGGAGCATCCGCTGGCTGAAGCCATCGTCGAAGGCGCCGGCACGCGCGGCCTGGAGATCGCCGATGCCAGCGGCTTCGAGGCCGTCACCGGCAAGGGCGTTTCCGGCACCGTGTCGGGAAAGAAGGTCGCGCTCGGCAATGCGGCGATGATGACCGATCTCGGCATCGACACCGCGTCGGTCTCCGCCAGGGCCGAAACGCTGCAGACCGAAGGCAGGACCGTGATGTTCGTTGCCGTCGGCGACAAACTGGCCGGCATCGTCGCTGTCGCCGACCCCGTCAAGGCGACCACCGCCGAAGCGATCCGGGCCCTGCATGACAGCGGCCTGAGGATCGTCATGGCGACCGGCGACAATGAGCGCACGGCAAAAGCGATCGCCAGGAGCCTCGGCATCGATGAGGTTCGCGCCGGACTGCTGCCGGAACAGAAGGCAGCCCTGGTCGAAGAGCTGCGTGCCAGGAGCAAAGGCGTCGCCATGGCCGGCGACGGCGTCAACGACGCCCCCGCCCTTGCCGCCGCCGATGTCGGCATCGCCATGGGCACCGGCGCCGATGTCGCCGTCGAAAGCGCCGGCATTACTTTGGTCAAGGGCGACCTCAACGGCATCGTGCGGGCGCGTACGCTCGCCCAGGCGACGATCCGCAACATCCGCCAGAACCTGTTCTTCGCCTTCCTCTACAACGTGCTCGGCGTACCCGTCGCCGCCGGTGTGCTCTATCCGCTCACCGGCACGCTTTTGTCGCCGATGCTGGCGGCGGCGGCGATGAGCCTGTCCTCGGTGTCGGTGATATCCAACGCATTGCGGCTGAGAGCGTTGAAACTCTGAGCAAAGCCCCCAAATACGAAACCCACTCAACAGGAGACCATGAATGACCTTGGCCAAAAAACTCGTCCTTTTGCTGATGGCTGCCGGAATGCTGCTTGCCGTCTTCCTCGAAAGCGTTCCGGCGCAGAGCGAAGAGATGAAACACGACATGGGTGCCATGTCGGCGGATGCGACCAGCCCATCGAGCGAAGGCTACAAAGCGGCGATGGACAAGATGCATGCCGATATGATGGCGTTGCAAAATACCGGCAATGCCGATGTCGATTTCGTCCGTGGCATGATCCCGCACCATCAGGGTGCCATCGACATGGCCAAGGTCGAGCTTGCCAACGGCAAGGACCCGGAGATCCGCAAGCTGGCCGAGGGGGTCATCGCCGCGCAGGAAGCCGAGATCAAGCAGATGCAGGGCTGGCTCGCAGCCCATCCGGTGAAGTAAGCCTTTTCGCGAAGCATCTCTCTGGATTTCCCGCCGAGCCTGTGATGCGATCCGGCCCTCAACTGGAGCCTGCCATGCCATCGACGATCAGAACAACCACGCTGCTTTCCGGCGAAGCCGTTCAGGTGCTTGGTCAGGGCACGTGGAAAATGGGCGAGGATTTCAGCCGCCGCGCCGATGAGGTCAACGCTCTCAAGCTCGGCCTCGACCTTGGCATGACGCTGATCGACACCGCCGAAATGTATGCCAGCGGCGGTGCCGAGGAGGTGGTCGCAGAGGCCACCGCCGGGCGCCGCGACGAGACCTTCCTGGTTTCGAAAGTGCTGCCGTCAAACGCTTCGCGCGCCGGCGTGCAGCGCGCCTGCGAGAACAGCCTGAAGCGCCTGCGCACCGACCGCATCGATCTCTATCTGCTGCATTGGCCTGGCAGCGTGCCGCTGGCTGAAACCGTAGTGGCCTTCGAGGCGCTGAAAGAGGCCGGCAAGATCCGCCACTGGGGCGTCAGCAATTTCGACACCGACGAGATGGAAGAACTGGTCGGCTTGCCCGACGGCGGCAACGTCCAGACCAACCAGGTGCTCTACAATCTGGTTCGGCGTGGCCTCGAATTCGATCTGGCGCCCTGGAGCCGCCAGCGCGGCATCCCCTTGATGGCCTACTCACCGGTCGAGCAGGGCGCGCTGGCACGCAATACCAGGCTTGGCGCCGTCGCGGCCCGCCACAATGCCACCCCGGCGCAGATTGCCTTGGCCTGGGTCATGCACCAGGAGGGTGTCATCGCCATTCCGAAAGCCAGCAGCCAGCAGCATGTCCGCCAGAATTTTGCAGCGCTCGACATCGAACTGACGCCACAGGACATCGCCGAACTCGACCGCGCCTTTCCGCCGCCGACCCGCAAGCGCGGTCTGGAGATGATTTGACTACTTTCCCGCCAGCCCCTTCAGCCGATACAGCGCTTCCAGCGCCTCGCGAGGCGTCATCTCGTCGGGGTTGATGTCGCCGAGTGCGGCGCCCAGAGCATCGTTCTTGACCGGCTTCGGCGCTTCGCGCTTCACCGCCACCGAAAATAGCGGCAGGTCGTCCACCAGACGGTTGGTCTTGCCCGAAACCTCGCCCTCTTCCAGCTGGTGCAGCACTTCCTTGGCCCGGTCGACCACCGCTTCCGGCAATCCGGCCAGCCGTGCCACCTGCACGCCATAGGAGCGGTCGGCGGCACCCTTGCCGACCTCGTGCAGGAAGACGACGTCGTTTTCCCATTCCTTGACCCGCATGGTGACGTTGTGCAGCCGCGCCAGCTTGCCGGCCAGCGAGGTCATTTCGTGGAAATGGGTGGCGAAGATCGCCCGGCAGCGGTTCTTCTCGTGCAGGTATTCCACCGCTGCCCAGGCGATCGACAGGCCGTCGAAAGTGGCCGTGCCGCGGCCGATCTCGTCGAGGATCACCAGCGCGCGCTCGCCGGCCTGGTTGAGGATCGCCGCCGTTTCGACCATCTCGACCATGAAGGTCGAGCGACCGCGTGCCAGATCGTCCGAGGCGCCAACACGTGAGAACAGCCGGTCGACGACGCCGATATGGGCCGATGCCGCCGGCACGAACGAGCCGGTTTGCGCCAGGATGGCGATCAGCGCGTTCTGCCGCAGGAACGTCGACTTGCCGCCCATATTGGGGCCGGTCAAAAGCCAGATCGCGCCATTCTTGGCGCTGCCCTCCGGCGACAGGTCGCAATCATTGGCGACGAACGGACCTTCGCCCGAACGCCGCAGCGCCTGCTCGACCACCGGATGCCGGCCGCCCGAAATTTCGAAGGCAAGGCTCGAATCCACCACCGGCCGGCACCAGGCTTCGCTCTCGGACAACAGCGCGAGCGCCGCCGACACGTCGAGCACGGCCAGCGCATCGGCACCGGCGCGGATCTTTTCGGCCTCGCCGACCGCTTCCGCCGTCAGCGCCTCGAAGGCTGCAAGCTCGATGCCGAGCGCCCGGTCGGCGGCATTGGCGATCTTGGTCTCCAGTTCGGCGAGTTCGGTCGTCGTAAAGCGCATGGCGTTGGCCATGGTCTGGCGATGGATGAAGCGCGCCTTGGCGCCGTCGCTGCCGGTCATCACCGCATGATGGTTGGCGGTCACCTCGATGTAATAGCCAAGCACATTGTTGTGCCGGATCTTCAGCGAGCGGATGCCGGTCTCGTCGATCAGCGAGCGCTCCAGCCCGGCGATGACTTTTCGCGATTCGTCGCGCAACGCCCGCATCTCGTCGAGCTCGGCATGGTAGCCGCCGCGAACGAAGCCGCCGTCACGCTTGAGCAGCGGCAGTTCGTCGCCAAGCGCCTGCGTCAGGTGCTGGGAAAGCGCCCTGGGCAGCGCCTGGATGGCGCCCAGCGCCGCCGTGAGCTCCTGAGGCAGGGCGGTCTCGCCGAAGATCCCGGCGATCGCACCGGCCGCTTCGAAACCGGCTCGCAGCGCGCCGAGGTCGCGCGGGCCGCCACGGTTCAGCGCCAGCCGGGACAGAGCGCGCGGCATGTCGGCGACGCTCTTCAGGCTTGCCCGCACCGCCTGGCAGAGCCGCGTTTCGGAACGGAAGAAGGACACCGAGTCCAGCCTGGCGCCGATCGCCGCCGGATCGGTCAACGGCGCCATCAGCCGGTCGGCCAGCAGCCTTGCGCCGCCGCCGGTCACCGTGCGGTCGATCGCCTTGAACAACGAACCTTCGCGGCTGCCGGACAGCGTGCGCAGCAGTTCCAGATTGCCGCGCGTCGCCGGATCGATGAACAGGGTCGAGCCCTGCTCCTCGCGCTCCGGCCGCGACAGCGGCGGACGCTCGGCCTTCTGCGTCTTCTCGACATAGGCGATGGCGCCCGAGATCGCCGACAATTCGGCGCGCGAAAACGCCCCAAAACTGTCCGGCGTCGCCACGTCGAAGAATCGGGCGATGCGCCCCGTGGCCGAGGCCGAATCGAACAGCGAGGGCGGCTGCGGATTGGCGACGCGGCCGAGCACGTCGAAGACCGGTTTCAGTTCGGCATCGTAGAACACCGGCTCGGCAACGATCAGCTCGCGCGGATCGACGCGGAAGATGTCGGCGAGCAGCCGGTCGGCGGTGGTCTCGGCGACACGGAAAGCCCCGGTCGAAATGTCGATCCAGGCCAGGGCAAAGGAGTGGTCCGCCCCACCTTTCACCCTCCCCAGCGCCATCAGGAAACTCGATTCCGACGGCGCCAGCAATTTGTCCTCGGTGATGGTGCCTGGCGTCACCAGCCGCACCACGTCGCGGCGTACCACCGATTTGCCGCCGCGTTTCTTGGCTTCGGCCGGATCCTCGATCTGCTCGCAGACGGCGACGCGAAAACCCTGACCGATCAGCTTCTGCAGATAGTCGTCGGCGGCATGCACCGGCACGCCGCACATCGGGATGTCGTGGCCCTGGTGCTTGCCGCGCTTGGTCAGGACGATGCCCAGCGCCCGGCTCGCCTTCTCGGCGTCGTCGAAGAACAGCTCGTAGAAATCGCCCATGCGGTAGAACAGCAGCGAATCCGGGTTCGCCGCCTTGATCTCGATGAACTGCTCCATCATCGGCGTGACGGCGGCAGCGGCTGTCGGCAGGGGCGCCATCGCCTCGGGGGCGTCCGGCTCGTTCGGGCTATGCATGTTCATGCGCGGCACGCTAGCAGATGTGGTCGCGCGGTTTAATGCCGGCGCCTCGAAAAACAGGGGACGACTGACACGGCCAGATGCCCGCAATCGCCAGCACCAGCGCGATTCCCGAACACTGGCGGTTTACACGCGGCGGTGCGTGGTCTTAATTCGGAACCTCACAAAGCACCCGCCCTAACGAGGTGCTGCACCGGCGAGGAAATCAAAAGCATCATGGCCAAAAAAACCGAGAACAACGGTCCGTCCGTCAGTGCGCAGGAAGCGCTCGAATTCCACGCCATGGGCCGCCCCGGCAAGCTGGAGGTTGTCGCCACCAAGCCGATGGCGACGCAGCGCGATCTAAGCCTCGCCTATTCGCCGGGCGTCGCGGTACCTGTTCTGGCCATCGCCGAGGACCCCAGCCGCGCCTTCGACTACACGACGCGCGGCAACATGGTCGCCGTCATCTCCAACGGCACCGCCATCCTTGGCCTCGGCAATCTCGGCGCGCTGGCCTCCAAGCCGGTCATGGAGGGCAAGGCGGTGCTGTTCAAGCGCTTCGCCGACGTCGATTCCATCGACCTCGAGGTCGACACCGAGGACGCCGACGAGTTCATCAATTGCGTGCGCTTCCTCGGCCCCTCCTTCGGCGGCATCAACCTTGAAGACATCAAGGCGCCGGAGTGTTTCATCATCGAGCAGCGCCTGCGCGAACTGATGGACATCCCGGTTTTCCATGACGACCAGCACGGCACCGCCATCATCTCGGCCGCCGGCCTGATCAACGCGCTGGAGATCACCGGCCGCGACATGAAGACGACGAAGATGGTCTGCAACGGCGCCGGGGCCGCCGGCATCGCCTGCATCGAGCTGATGAAGGCGATGGGCTTCGCGCCCGAAAACATCATCCTGTGCGACACCAAGGGCGTCGTCTTCCAGGGCCGTACCGAAGGCATGAACCAGTGGAAGTCGGGACATGCGGTGAAGACCGAGGCGCGCAGCCTCGCCGAGGCGCTCGACGGTGCCGACGTCTTCCTCGGCCTCTCCGCCAAGGGCGCGTTGACCACTGCCATGGTGCAGTCGATGGCCAAGAACCCGATCATCTTCGCCATGGCCAATCCCGACCCGGAAATCACGCCGGAGGAAGTCGCCGAGATCCGCACCGACGCCATCATGGCGACCGGGCGTTCGGACTATCCGAACCAGGTCAACAATGTGCTCGGCTTTCCCTACATCTTCCGTGGCGCGCTGGATGTGCGGGCCACCACCATCAACGACGACATGAAGATCGCCGCCGCCCAGGCACTGGCAGCGCTAGCGCGCCAGGACGTGCCCGACGACGTCGCTGCAGCCTATCAGGGCAACCGGCCGAAATTCGGTCCCAACTATATCATCCCGGTGCCGTTCGACCCGCGCCTGATCTCGGCCATCCCGATCGCGGTCGCCAAGGCGGCGATGGATTCCGGCGTCGCCCGCAAGCCGATCCTCGATCTCGACCGCTACGCGCAGGAGCTGTCCGCCCGCCGCGACCCGATCGCCTCGACCTTGCAGCGCATCTACGACCGTGTGCGCCGCCAGCCCAAGCGCATCGTCTTTGCCRAGGGCGAGGAGGAGCAGGTGATGCGCGCCGCCGTTTCCTATGTGAACCAGCGGCTCGGCACCGCCATCCTGCTCGGCCGCGACGACGTCATCAAGGAGAACGCCAAGCACGCCGGCATCGACCTCAACAAGCAAGGCATCGAGATCATCAATGCCCGGCTGTCGCGCCGCAACGGCATCTACACCGACTATCTCTACGAGCGTATGCAGCGGAAGGGCTTCCTGTTCCGCGACTGCCAGCGGCTGATCAACAACGACCGCAACCACTTCGCCGCCTGCATGGTGGCGTTGGGCGATGCCGACGGCATCGTCACCGGTGTGACCCGCAACTATTCGACGGCGCTCGACGACATCCGCCGCGTCATCGACGCCAAGCCCGGCCACCGCGTCATCGGCGTTTCGATCGTGCTGGCGCGGGGCAGGACCGTGCTGGTCGCCGATACCGCCGTGCACGACATGCCGAACGCCGAGCAGATCGCCGACATCGCCGAGGAGGCCGCTGGCTTTGCCCGCCGCATGGGCTACGAGCCCAGGCTTGCCATGCTCGCCTATTCCACCTTCGGGCATCCGCAGGGCGAACGCTCCGAGCGCGTCCAGGAAGCCGTGCGCATCCTCGACAAGCGCCGCGTCGATTTCGAATATGACGGCGAGATGGCCGCCGACGTCGCGCTCAATGCGCGGGCCATGTCGCAGTATCCGTTCATCCGCCTGACCGGCCCGGCCAATGTCCTGATCATGCCGGCGTTCCACTCGGCCTCCATCTCGACCAAGATGCTGCAGGAACTCGGCGGCTCGACGGTGATCGGCCCGCTGCTCGTCGGGCTGAACAAACCGGTGCAGATCGTTTCGTTGAACGCCAAGGATTCAGACATCGTCAACATGGCGGCGATCGCGGCTTATACGGCGGGGGCTTGAGCGGCGGACGAAAGCCCCGTGAACGCCTTTCGAGTGATGCTAGGCCCAGGCCCTGGTCGAGGGCCGCACCACTCCACCTGAATATGTGCAACCGCAGGAATCCCGCGATTCAAGCCGAATTTATGGGAAAATCGCTGCGATCCATAAGATATTGATAATATCCGGTTGTTATACCAGAGAGCTGTCATCGATGTGCCAGAGGGGCATTTTGGACAGACCGGGGTGGTGACAATCATGGATTTGCAGCCGTGAAGCACGATACGATTCCCGCATCCGTGGTCGGCGAGCGAGCCTATCACGACGAGCGCCTGGATGCGCTGCTCARCATCACCGGCCGCATGGACGGCTACCTCTACCGCTGCCGCAACGATGCGTCCTACACCATGCTCTACATCAGCGACGGCGTTCTCACCGTCAGCGGCTATCCGCCAACGGATTTCGTGCACAACGCCGTGCGCGATTATGTTTCGGCCATCCATCCGGACGACCTCGCCTCGGTCTATGCCGCCGTCGACGCCGCCCTCGAAGCGCGCTGCAACTGGAACGTCGACTACCGCATCGTGCCGAGGGCCGGCGAGCCGCTTTGGGTCCGCGAGATCGGCGGCGGTGTCTGGGACGCCGCCGGCGAACTCGAATTCCTGGAAGGTTTCGTCGTCGACATCAGCGACCGCAAGGTTGTCGAGGACCTCAATTCCCAGCTGCTGCTGGATCTGAAGACCGCCAACGAGGAGCTATCCGCGCAAAAGCGCGAGATCGAACTGGCCAAGCAGCAGAGCGACCATTCCGCCAACCACGATCTGTTGACGGACCTGCCCAACCGGCGTGCGTTCCACAACGAGCTCAAATCGGTGGTCGCCCGCTGCGGCGCCACCGGCGAGGCCGCCGGTCTTCTGTTCATCGACCTCGACCGCTTCAAGGAAGTCAATGACACGCTCGGCCACGAGGCCGGCGACGCGCTGCTGCAGCGCGTATCGAGCCAGCTTCGCTCGATCCTGCGCAGCGCCGATTTCGTCGCTCGGCTCGGCGGCGACGAGTTCGCCTTCCTGTTTTCGGGCGCCGCCGATCTGGCACAGCACAAGGCCGTGCGCGTTGCCGAACGCATCCTGGAAAGGCTCCAGATCAAGGTTCCCACACCGGATGGCGCCATTCAGGTCGGCTGCACCGTCGGCGTGGCCATGTATCCGGCGGAAGCCGCCGATTCCGAAGCGCTGGTCGCGCTCGCCGACCGGCTGATGTACATCGGAAAAAAGAGTGGCCGCAACCGGTTGGTCACCGCCACGGAAATGGCACCGCAACAGCCATCGTCCGCGCCTCGTCCCTCAATCCGCAGGACTGCCTAGGCACGTCTATCAAGGGCGTGCACCGAAGCGGTCAAGCCGGCGCGAACACGCGTGCGGCCTCGACGACCTGCTCGATCTGATCCTGCCGGAGCAGGTCGATCGGAACGCGGCCATCGAGTTGTGCCGAGGGGCGTGTCAGCCACAGCCAGGCCAGCCTGGGATTGCTGATCAGGGACAGCACGTCATGGATGCCCGCGACCGGCCTGCCGTCGACGAACTGCGTCAGCGGGAAGACATGCTTGCGGCCGCCCTTGCGCAGGGCGATGACCTCACCCCGCCTTTGCCAGCGATGCAGGGTCGAGCGGGCGATGCGCATGTTCTCTTCCAGATAGGTCGATCCGGCGACGCGCCCGGCCCAGTCCTCTATCAGCATCGATTCGAGGTCGTCGGCGCGCGACGACGGGGAAGCAGGTCCATCGAAATCCACGGGGGATGCCGGCGGCAGCCCCGTCGCGCCGCCTGTGCCGGCGTCGCTGCGGCGCGCGGCTTCCGCCGCCAGCGCGCGTACGAATTTCGATGCAAGCCCGGGAAGGTCGGCATGGATGGCGTCGATGGCACGCTGATGCTTCGGCGACAGCAAGGTGACGGCGGAAGCTATGCTGCCGGCAATCTTGCCGACCGAGACCATGGTGGGTCTGTTGATGGCCTCGTCATAGTGGGCAAGCGCACGTTCGACATCCTCCGCGACCATTTCCGCGAAGTCGTCCTGCTTGATGCCGGTTGCCTGGATTTGAAATCTGTTCATGCATCTGTCTCTTGGGCCGGGCGCTCCTCCCACAGCTGCGGCCGGTTGTTGAACGGCTAGAGCGGAGAGCGGAGATCGCGGCGGCAACAGATGCAGCGGCCCGACAGCATGCTGTCTTGCATTTTATGACACCCCAACTGACTGCAGGCGTCCCGAAATGTCAGTCTCAGGTCGCCTAGATTGCGTGTAGGGGCGATGTATGACAACCGCGCGACGGTGAGAGGCGGGCGGCCGAGCTGCCGATCTCCCCCCTAGTGGGGGTGATGCCCGGTAGGGCAGAGGGGGGCGCCAAGGATCGCTACGGAGCGGTGCTCTCGTCCTCGCCACAACGCTCGGCGTCGCGCTATGGATCAGAAATTCATGCCCTTCATTTTGAGGTTGGCGGCAGTGTAATACCTTGGAGAGGCTGGCGGGACAGCGCCCCCCTCTGGCCTGCCGGCCATCTCCCCCACGTGGGGGGAGATCGGAAGCTTTCAGCGCTACAGCAACCCGGCCTGCTCAGCCTCGCGGCGCAGGTTCTGGCGCGGGCGCGGGCCGATCTGCTGGATCACCAATCCGGCCGCCAGCGAGCCAAGGTCGCCGCAGGCCTTGAGGTCGCGGCCTTGCGTGTAGCCATGCAGGAAACCGGCGGCGTAGAGGTCGCCGGCGCCTGTCGTGTCGACCAGTTCCTTGATCGCGGTCGCCTGGATGAGCACGGTCTCGTCGCCGCGCACGATGACCGAGCCTTTTTCCGAGCGCGTCACGGCGGCGATCCGGCAATCCTTGCGGATCTGCGCCAGCGCCTCGTCGAACGAAGACGTCTGGTAGAGCGACTTGATCTCGTGGCTGTTTGCAAAGACGATGTCGACGGTGCCCGAGCGCATCAGGTCGAGGAACTCGTCGCGGTAGCGATCGACGCAGAACGAATCCGAGAGTGTCATCGACACCTCGCGGCCTGCCGCGTGCGCCAGCTTCGCCGTCTGCCGGATCGCTTCCTTGGCCCGCGGCGGGTCCCACAGATAACCCTCGAAATAGGTGACCTTGGCGCCGGAAGCCTTGTCGGCCTCGACATCCTCCGGCCCGAGTTCGATGGCGGCGCCGAGATAGGTGTTCATCGAGCGCTCGCCGTCGGGGGTGACGAAGATCATCGAGCGCGCCGTCGGTGGCTCGCCCTTGAGCGGCCTGGTGTCGAAGGCGACGCCCTGCGCATGGATGTCGTGCGCGTAGATTTGGCCCAGCGCATCGTTCGAAACCTTGCCGAAGAAGGCGACGCGGCCACCGAAGCTGGCGACGCCGGCCGCCGTGTTGCCCGCGCTGCCGCCGGACGCTTCGATCGCCGGGCCCATGCGGCTGTAGAGCAGTTCGGCGCGCTGGGTGTCGATGAGGTTCATCGCGCCCTTGATGATGCCGTTGGTCTCGAGGAAGTCCTCGTCGCACTGGGCGATGATGTCGACAATGGCATTGCCGATGCAAAGCACGTCATAATCCGGCATCAATGTCTCCGCCAAAAACCCGAGCCGGCTTCTTGCCATGCCCGGGCGGGTCTACAGCAAGACTCCGAAAATTGGCAACCGATTTTCTGTCGTTGCCGGCGTGGCGGCGATGACCATTCCCTTGTCGAGGAAGGCGCGGAGCCGCGGTTCTTGCAAACCGGGGTGCGCCTCCGCGACGAGGCGCTATGACAATTCGACCGTGGCCGAAGCATTTCGTCGCGGCGCTGCTTACAAGCCTGGCCAGCCGATCATTTTTCTAAGGCGAGCCAGCCCCATGCCTACAAAGAACAGGCCGACAAAGAACGATATGACCACCGACCTGGCGCTGCTCGCCGTGCTGGCGGTGCTTTGGGGCGCCTCCTATACCTTCATCAAGATCGGCGTCGAGACGATCCCGCCGGTCACGTTCATTGCCGCGCGCACCCTGATCGCGGGTGGTATCCTGTTCGCCATCATCCGCTGGCGCGGGCTTGCCATGCCGGGCGATGCGGCAAGCTGGCGCCGCTTCGCCTTCCAGGCATGCCTCAACAGCGTCGTGCCGTTCACGCTGATCGCAGCGGCCGAGCGCTCCGTTGATGCCGGTCTCGCCACCATCCTCAACGCGACCTCGCCGATCTTCACCTTCCTGCTGACCGCGCTCATCACCCGCCACGAGCCGGTCACGCTGCGCAAACTGATTGGCGTCGGCGCCGGCATTGCCGGCATCTGCCTCATCATCGGCACCGAGGCGCTGGGTGGTCTCGGTCATGAGCTCTGGGCGCAACTGGCAATCGTCGCGGCGACGATCTGCTACGCCGGTGCGGCTATCTTCGGCCGTGGCTTCAAGGGCCTCGACCCGATGCTGCCCGCCGCCGGCTCGATGCTGTGCGGCGCCATCATCCTGCTGCCGCTCAGCCTGATGGTCGACCAGCCATGGACGCTCGCGCCATCGATGGCGTCGATCCTGGCCTTGCTCGGCCTGTCGGTGTTTTCGACCGCGCTGGCCTTCGTCATCTATTTCCGCCTCATCCACACGCTGGGCTCGGTCGGCACCACCTCGCAAGCCTATCTGCGCGTACCGATCGGCGTCGGCATCGGCGCCGTCTTCCTCGGCGAAAGCCTCGGCCCGACGGCATGGCTGGGCATGGGTTTTGTTATCGCAGGCGTCGCAGCCATGACCATCCCGGTTCGAAAGCCGGCGCTCGCGCGATAAGGCAGGGCAATCGCTGCGAAGATAGTCTCCGACTTGTGGCGGGGAGAAGGGGCTGGCCGCAACCTTGGCGTCTCTCCTGCGTCTTTGGGAATTGGCGAAACCATCGACGAGAGGGCCCCTCTCCCCGTCACCATACGGGGAGAGGATGCCGGCAGGCAGGTGAGGGGCAGCGCCCACGTCCGGAAGGGGAGTGGGGCGAGTTCGAAACCTGAAACGATTGCCTTGGCCCGAAAGCGATCCGCGCTTGTGGCGGGCAGGTGTGTCGCCTATCTCCGGACGATCCGTTCGACGTGAGGTTGGAAGCACCGTGATCTCTGACGCCGCCCGCGCCGCCGCCGGCCAGTTGTTCTCGCCCGAATTCCGTTCGGTGTTCATCAAGACGCTCGGGCTGACCTTGCTGGCGTTGGTGGCCTTGTGGTTCGGCCTCACCAGCCTCGTCGAGTGGCTGGCCCTGCCGTGGCTCCAAACGCTGTTGCCCGGCATGCCGTCCTGGGCCGGCTGGCTCGGCGGCATCATCGCCGCCATCGCCCTTGCCTTCGGCATGGCGTTGCTCATCGCCCCGGTCACGGCGATCATCGCCGGCCTGTTCCTCGACGACATCGCGGAAGTCGTCGAACGCACCGATTATCCGGGCGACCCGGCCGGACGCGCCATGCCGGCGCTGCGCTCGCTGGTCTTGTCAGCCAGGTTCCTGGGCGTCGTCATCCTCGGCAACATCGTCGCCCTGCTGCTCCTTCTGGTACCGGGCGTCAACATTGCCGCCTTCTTCATCGTCAACGGCTATCTGCTGGGGCGTGAGTTCTTCGAATTCGCCGCCATGCGCTTTCGCCCGGAAGAAGAGGCCAGGGCCTTGCGCAGGCACTATGCCGGCACGGTGTTCCTCGCCGGGCTGGTCATATCAGCCTTCCTGGCCGTGCCGCTGCTCAACCTGGTGACGCCGCTTTTTGCCGCCGCCATGATGGTGCATCTGCACAAGGCGATCAGCGGACGGGAAGCGGTTCGCGTCTCGCCGGGGTGAGGTTCTGTTCAGCGCAACAGGAATCCGCGCCCCAACTCATCATCGGCTTCGACGATGAATTCTGCTCGCCCGGAATAGTAGGCGCGGCCGCCGACGCGGGCGATGATTGCTTCGTGCGGGCCAGCCGTCGCCGTCCGCACCACTGCCCCGGAAAAGCGCGAGCCGGCGATGCTTTCGAATGTGCGCGTCTGCTCGATGTCGATCTCGCCCTTGGCATGCATGGCCGCCAGCCGGGCGGTCACGCCGGAGCCGGTCGGCGAGCGGTCGACCTCGGCCTCGGCGAAGACGCAGATGTTCTTGGTCACGTCGCCGGAAAACGCGTCGCGGCCATCGGTCAGGATGGTGCCGTAAAGGAAGGCAAGGTCGGCATGGTCGGGATGCGACAGCGGCAGCTCGGCCTTAAGCCTGTTGGTCAGCGCCGTCGCCGCATCGACGAAATCGCGCACCCGGTCGCGGCCGAACTCCAGCCCGAACTGGTGACAGTCGGCCAGCGCGTAGAAGGCGCCGCCATAGGCGATGTCGAAACCGATCGTGCCATAGCCTTGCAGCTCGATCGCCTGGTTCCGTGCGAACAGGAATGCCGGAACGCTTTCGAACGAGACAGCACCGGCCTTGCCATCCCTGACCCCCACCGAAGCGACGACCAATCCACATGGCGCCTCGATGTTGACGGTCGTCATCGGCTCGCGTTTCGTCACCAGCCCTTCGTCGACGGCATAGCGGCCGAGCGCAACGATGGCGTGGCCGCACATGGTCGAATAGCCCTCATTGTGCATGAACAGCACGGCGAGGTCGGCGCCGGGCAGGTCCGGCTCGACCAACAAGGCGCCATACATGTCATAGTGGCCGCGCGGCTCGAACATCAAAATCTTGCGCAAATGATCGAGATGGTCGCGCACATAGGCGCGCTTTTCCAGGATGGTGCCATTCGGGATATCCGGGTAGCCGCCGGTAACGATCCTGAGCGGCTCGCCGCCCGTATGCATGTCGACGACAGTCAGCGTCATGCGACAGGCCTCTTAATCTGGGGATTTGCCAAACAAGGCCTGCAATTTGCCGAACGGCATGGCTGCGCGGGTGAAGCCGAACGTGCCGTCCTGCTGGATCTCGCGTGCCGCCGTTTCCAGCATGCCATAAGCGAAATTGGTCAACCACGGCCCGAGCGAAATGCGCTTGACGCCGGCCGTGGCGAGATCGGCGACGGTGAAGCCGGGCCTCGCCATGACGTTGACCGGTTTGCTGACCGCCGAGCAGATCGTGCGCACCATCTCTATATCACCGATGCCTGGCGCATAGAGCACGTCGGCGCCGGCCTTCTCAAAGGCCTGCAGCCGCTTGATGGTGTCGTCGAGATCGGACCTGCCCCACAGGAAGTTCTCGGCCCGCGCGGTGAAGACGAAATCGCGCTTCAACGCCCGCGCCGCCTCCACGGCGGCCGCGACGCGCTCGACGGCGTGCGAGAAATCATAGATCGGCTTGTCCGGATCGCCGGTGTGGTCCTCGATCGAGCAGCCGGCAAGGCCGGCCGCTTCGGCCGCGAAGATGGTTTCGGCGGCGCGCTCGGCGCTGTCGCCCTTGCCTCTCTCGAGGTCGGCCGAGACCGGCAGGCTGGTCGCCGCCGTCACGTCGCGGCAATGATGGATCATCGCCTCGAAGGTCACGGCGCCGTCCGGCAGGCCGCGCGAAAAGGCAAAGCCGGCGCTGGTCGTCGCCAGCGCCTTGAAGCCGAAAGAATCCAGCAGCTTCGTCGTGCCGACATCCCAGGGATTGGGCATGACGAAGGTCGAGGCATGCAGGTCACGAAAGATCTTGCCCTTGTCCATGGTAATTCCCCCCATCATGTGCGGCGTGGCGGAAAGGATTCTATCCTGCCCTCCCTGGCCGGGCAAACGAATGCCATTGGTTCAGAAGCGTTTGGCGTTCTCTCCTGCCAATTTTTCCAGCGCGTCGGAATCCTTGGAGTAGTGCGAGGCCGTGG
>NZ_JBFULQ010000002.1:0-60489 GCF_054049815.1 Mesorhizobium sp. P5_C1
ATTCGGGAACATCCTCAAGGCGCGGCGGCGCAATCGCGCCCGTTGTCACACTGTCATAGAGGATTATCGCCGTTTGCAGGAAGGCAAGCAGTGTGAACGCGATGGCGATAGCCCCGGCAATGATGGGGACGCGAAAGCGCCAGAAATAGATCGCCGCCGCGATTATTCCTCCGCCCAGGAACAGATATCCGGCCCGGGACGCTGTCTGGCGCAACGCCAATAGCTGCCAGATAGTCTCCGGCTTGCGTATGCCGAAGCTGGCCTCCACGTGTAGCGCCAGAGCGACCAGAATGGCGGTCATGAAAATCAGCGCAAGCACGGACGACGATAATTTCATCCGGTGCTGACGCGTGACAATTTCGGCGAGCCCCCAGGCGAAAACCGCGAGGATGCCAGCGATCCAGAATGTCTGGCCTGGAAGCAAGGTGGTGAGGACAAAGAAGAAGCCGGCGCTGAGCAGGACTGTTCCCACGGTGACGAACAGATCGTTGCCGCCGCCGACCAGCCGCAGGTTTTCCTCGTCACCATCGTCATCGGCGCGCCTGCCCTCGGGGGTGAGAGCGACGGCGCGTTCCATGACCTCCAGCTGATCCCGCGTGATTTGCGAGATCACACCTGCTGCGACTGCCTTGTCGAGTGTTTCAGCGCTGATCAACCGGCCTCCTGTGGTGCTTCGCGCGCCATCATCAGGGCTGGCCCGTATTCCGTTGTCCGGGTGTCAAAGGCGACAAAGCCGGCTTTCTCATAAGCGCGGATCGCTGGTGCATTGTTCGGATGCGGGTCGATGATGACGCGCGGCACGCCTTCCTCGAACAGCTGCTCGACGAATTGCCGCACGATCGCCGAGCCGTGGCCGAGGCCGATCAGCTCCGGCAGGCCGATCGACAGGTCGATGCCGAGTGTGCCGAACGGCTGGTCGGCATAGGGGTGGTCGTCTTCCAGATGCGGGTCGTAGCTCTGCAGGTAGGCGATCGGCTTGCCGTCGAGTTCGACGATCAGCGGCTCGACGGAAATGCTGTCGATATGGTCGCGAATCTCGGCGATTTCCGTCTCGGGGTCGTCCCACCACTGCGCGACATGCGGCTCGGCGAGCCAGCCGGCGATCATCGGCAGGTCTTTCTCGGTCACCGGCCGAAAATCATAAAGGATGGCCGGATCAACCGGCATCGAGCGTTTCGACGACGAAGTTGTTGTTGGTGTACACGCAGATGTCGGACGCGATCTGCATCGCCTTGCGGGCGATCTCCTCGGCGTCCTTGTCGGTGTCCATCAGCGCGCGTGCGGCGGCCAGCGCGTAGTTGCCGCCGGAGCCGATGGCCATGACGCCATATTCGGGTTCGAGCACGTCGCCGGTGCCGGTCAGCGCCAGTGAGGTCGACTTGTCGGCAACCAGCATCATCGCTTCCAGCCGACGCAGATAGCGGTCGGTACGCCAGTCCTTGGCGAGCTCGACACAGGCGCGCGTCAGCTGGTCGGGATATTGTTCGAGCTTGGCTTCCAGCCGCTCCAGCAGCGTGAAGGCATCGGCAGTGGCGCCGGCGAAACCGGCAATCACATTGCCGCCCTTGCCGATGCGGCGCACTTTCTTGGCGTTGCCCTTCATGATGGTCTGGCCAAGGCTGACCTGGCCGTCGCCGGCAATCACCACCTTGTTGCCCTTGCGCACCGTCACGATGGTCGTGGCGTGCATGGTCAGATTATCAGACATTTCCTGGCTCCGATTCGCGCCATCCCAAAAGGCGATTGGCGCGGTACGAGTGACTTGATCGGCCATATGTATGCATGGGCCTGGTGATTGCAAACGGCTCGATAGCGACCCGGATGGCAACTGGCAATCGCCGGATCATGCTGCTAGAAGGCTTTCGTTTTCAAGCCGGCGAAGGCTTGGAACGCGTCAAACCCTGGGACAAGGACAAGATCATGTCGCCCCGTTCCGCCGAAGCAAGCCGCAAGACCAAGGAAACCGATATCGCTGTATCGGTCCATGTCGACGGCTCGGGCAAGTCAGACATTTCGACGGGCGTCGGTTTCTTCGACCATATGCTGGATCAGCTGTCGCGCCATTCCCTGATCGACATGACGGTCCGGGCCAAGGGCGATCTGCATATCGACGACCACCACACCGTCGAGGACACCGGCATCGCGCTCGGCCAGGCGCTGGCCAAGGCACTCGGCGAACGGCGCGGCATCATGCGCTATGCCTCGATCGACCTTGCCATGGACGAGACGCTGACGCGCGCGGCGATCGACGTGTCCGGCCGGCCGTTCCTGGTCTGGAACGTTTCCTTCTCGTCGCCGAAGATAGGCACGTTCGACACCGAACTTGTGCGTGAATTCTTCCAGGCGCTGGCACAGAATGCCGGCATCACGCTGCACGTCACCAACCACTATGGCGCCAACAACCACCACATCGCCGAGACCTGCTTCAAGGCGGTGGCACGTGCGCTGCGCACAGCGCTCGAACGCGACCCGCGCCAGCCGGACGCGGTCCCCTCCACCAAGGGATCGTTGAAGGGATAAGGTCATGGCCATCTATGTCGTGATGGAACCGCCCGGTCGCAGCGAGAAGGCCGACGCAACGGCCTTTGTCCGCGACGGCTTCACCTGGCTCGGCTTCCTGGTGCCGCCGCTTTGGTTTGCCTGGCATCGGCTGTGGATCGAAGCCGCGCTCGCCTTCGTCGTCGCGGCCCTGCTTTCATTGCTTGGCCAAAAGCTCGGCCTCGGCCTGACCGGTTCGCTGCTGTCGCTGCTGGTTTCACTCTATGTCGGGTTGGAGGGGCAGGGGCTGCGCATCGCGGCACTTCGCCGCCGCGGCTGGCATGAATGGGGCGTGGTCGAGGCCGGTCGGCTCGACGATGCCGACGGGCGCTACGCGTTGGAGGCGGAAGCATTTTCGGATCAAGCCGTGCCGGCGCCGCGCATGGTCCCGGATGCCGCCTTGGCGCGCCCGGCGCAGCCGGGCATGGCGCTGGGGCTGACTCACATTCCGGGAAGACCCTGACATGCGGGTTGCGATTATCGACTACGGCTCGGGCAATCTGCGCTCGGCCACCAAGGCCTTCGAGCGCGCCGCGCGTGAAGCCGGCATATCGGCTGAAATCGATCTGACCGCCGACGCCGAACGGGTCCGCACCGCCGACCGCATCGTCCTGCCCGGCGTCGGTGCCTATGCCGACTGCGCGGCCGGCTTGCGCGCCGTCGCCGGCATGTGGGAAGCGGTCGAGGAAGTCGCGATCCTCAAGGGCCGGCCTTTTCTGGGCATCTGCGTCGGCATGCAGCTGATGTCCGAGCGCGGCCTGGAAAAGACCGTGACCCACGGCTTTGGCTGGATCGCCGGCGACGTCAAGGAGATCATGCCGGCCGATCCGGCGCTGAAGATCCCGCAGATCGGCTGGAACACGATCGAACTCAAGCGTCAACACCCACTGTTTGCGGGCATTCCGACCGGAAACAGCGGACTGCATGCGTATTTCGTGCATTCCTACCATCTGGATGCGCAGAAGTCCGACGAGGTTCTGGCGGTCGCCGACTATGGCGGCCCGGTGACGGCCACCGTCGCCCGCGACAATCTCGTCGGCACGCAGTTCCATCCCGAAAAGAGCCAGGCGCTGGGCCTGGCGCTGATCACCAATTTCCTGCGCTGGAGGCCCTGAAGAATCATGAGCAAGAAGGGCTACTGGATGGCTATGATCGATGTCCGCGATCCCGAAATGTACAAGCAGTACATCGAGGCGAATGCGGTGGCCTTTGCGAAATACGGCGCGAAATTCCCGGTGCGGGCCGGTCGCTACGAGAATCCCGAAGGACCGACCGGCAACCGTCATGTGCTGGTCGAGTTCGAATCCTACGACAAGGCGGTCGAATGCTATCATTCGCCGGAATATCAGCACGCCTCGAAGTTCCGGCTCGCCGCCTCGACCGGCCATTTCGTCATCGTTGAAGGCGCCTGAAATTGATCCTGTTTCCAGCCATCGATCTCAAGGACGGCCAGTGCGTGCGCCTGAAGCACGGCGACATGGCGACCGCGACCATCTACAACGACGACCCGGCCGCCCAGGCAAAAGCCTTCGAGCAACAGGGCTTCGAATGGCTGCATGTCGTCGACCTCAATGGCGCCTTCAAGGGCCAGAGCGTCAACAGCGCGGCGGTCGGAGCCATCCTCAAGGCGACCAAGAACCCGGTCCAGCTCGGCGGTGGCATCCGCACGCTGGAGCAGATCGAAGACTGGCTCGACCGCGGGCTCGCCCGTGTCATCCTCGGCACGGTGGCGGTGCGCGATCCCGATCTGGTCAAGCAGGCCTGCAAGGCTTTTCCTGGCAAGGTGGCCGTCGGCATTGACGCCAAGGGCGGCAAGGTCGCCGTCGAGGGCTGGGCCGAGGCATCGAGCCTCGGTGTTATCGAACTGGCGAAGAAATTCGAAGGTGCCGGCGTCGCCGCCATCATCTACACCGACATCGACCGCGACGGCGTGCTGACCGGCATCAACTGGGATGCCACCATCGACCTCGCCGACGCCGTGTCCATTCCCGTCATTGCGTCCGGCGGCCTCGCCTCGATCGCCGACATCGTGCGTATGACCATGCCCGATGCGCAGAAGCTCGAAGGCGCGATCTCCGGCCGGGCGCTCTATGACGGCCGCATCGATCCGGCCGAGGCGCTGGCGATCCTGCAAGGCAGGCCGGCGGTGGAGACGCAGCGGTGAAGATCTCCATCGTCCTGGCGTCCTATGACAGCGGCCACTATCATGGCGGCATGGGCCAGGGTCCCGATGCGTTGATATCCGGCGGGCTGGTCGAAGCCCTGACCATAGCCGGTCATCACGTTGTCGTCGAAGACATAGGCAGGGTAGGCGACGTCCAGGAGCGCGAAATCGCCACCGGCTTTGCCGTCTGCAACGCGGTAGCCGCCATGGTTCGCCTTGCTCGCGACAGCGGCCGCTTTCCCATCGTTCTCTCAGGAAATTGCCTGACCAGCGCCGGCGCGGTCGCTGGCGAAGGTGCCGATGCGATCATCTGGGCCGACCAGCATGGCGATCTCAACACGCCCGAGACATCCGTCTATGGCTTTCTCGACGGCATGGCGCTGGCGACCGTGCTCGGCCTGTGCTGGCGCCCGATGGCGGCGGCCATTCCCGGCTTCCAGCCGATCGATCCGTCACGTTGCGTGCTCGTCAACGCACGCGATCTCGATCCGGCTGAAAAACAGCTTCTCGAGACATTGCCGATCCTTCGAACGGAATGTCCTGGAGTGGCCCAGGCGACCGAAAAGCTGAAGGCCGCCGGCGCCAAACGCATTCACATGCATCTCGATCTGGACGTGCACGATCCGGAGGAACTGCAGGCCAACCGTTACGTCAGTTCGGGCGGGCCGAACCCGGAACAGCTGCGCGGCGCGGCTTGCACCATGGCGCTTGCGTTGCCGGTCGTCGGCATCACCGTTTCCGCCTACGATCCGGCCTTCGACGCCAAGGGCGATGTTCCACCGCTGGTCGGCCAGCTGCTCAACGATCTCATCGCCACGATAGAGGGAAGGTGATGCTGAAAGCCCGTGTCATTCCGTGCCTCGACGTCAAGAACGGCCGTGTCGTCAAGGGCGTCAACTTCGTCGATCTCATCGACGCCGGCGATCCGGTCGAGGCGGCCAAGGCCTACGACGCGGCCGGCGCCGACGAGCTCTGCTTCCTCGACATAACGGCTTCATCGGACAATCGCGAGACCATCTTCGACGTCGTCGCCCGCACCGCCGAACAGTGCTTCATGCCGCTGACGGTCGGCGGTGGCGTGCGCCAGGTCGCCGACATCAGGAAGCTGCTTTTGGCCGGCGCCGACAAGGTGTCGATCAACACGGCGGCGGTGAAGAACCCGGATTTCGTCGCCGAGGCCGCCGACAAGTTCGGCAACCAGTGCATCGTCGTCGCCATCGACGCCAAGAAAGTATCCGGCGCCGGCGAAGCCGACCGCTGGGAGATCTTCACCCATGGCGGGCGCGAAAAAACCGGCATCGATGCGGTCGAATTCGCTCGGCTGATGGTCGATCGCGGCGCCGGCGAAATCCTGCTGACCTCGATGGACCGGGATGGCACCAAGGCTGGCTACGACATCGCACTGACCCGTGCGATTGCGGATGCGGTGCGCGCGCCGGTCATCGCTTCCGGCGGCGTCGGCACGCTCGATCACATGGTCGAAGGCATTCGCGACGGTCATGCCGGCGCGGTGCTGGCCGCTTCGATCTTCCATTTCGGCACCTACACGATAGGGCAGGCCAAGGCGCATATGGCCCAGGCCGGGCTGCCGATGCGGCTGGACTCGCCCGCGGATCGGCCCTAGAGGCTTTCCGGCTAAGAAAAGGCTCTAGGCGCCATGACCGAGTTTTCGCTCTCCGATCTGGAAAAAATCGTCAGGGAACGCGCCCATTCCGGTGACCCGGAGTCTTGGACGGCAAAGCTGTTCGCACGCGGCATCGACAAGGCGGCGCAGAAGCTCGGCGAAGAGGCGGTCGAGACGGTGATTGCCGCCGTCAAGGGCGACAAACAGGCTCTCGTTTCGGAAAGTGCCGATCTTATATATCATTGGCTCGTCGTTCTCGGCATCTCAGGGGTTCCGTTGAGCGGCGTGCTCAGGGAACTCGAAGACCGCACCGGTCGTTCGGGCATTGCCGAGAAGGCGTCACGGCCCAAGGGCTGACCGTGAGGGAGGGCAGGTATCTCGATGGATCAGCTCGCGCCGACCGAGAAATATTCTCCCTTTCGTTTCTTCTCCGCCGAGCAATGGTCGCAATTCCGCGCCGACACGCCGCTGACGCTGAGCGAGGATGAATTSCGCCGCCTGCGCTCGCTCAACGACCCGGTCGACCTCGAAGAGGTCAAGCGCATCTACCTCTCGCTGTCGCGGCTCTTATCGGCGCATGTCGAAGCGAGCCAGCTGCTGTTCAGGCAACGCCAGGCCTTCTTCAACGCGGTCGACGTGGAAAAGACGCCGTTCATCATCGGCATTGCCGGCTCCGTCGCGGTCGGCAAATCGACCACCGCGCGCGTGTTGAAGGAGTTGCTTGCGCGCTGGCCGTCGAGCCCCAAGGTCGATCTCATCACCACCGACGGCTTCCTGCTGCCCAACGAGGTGCTGCGCCGCGAAAATTTGATGGAGCGCAAGGGTTTTCCCGATAGCTACGATGTCGGCGCGCTGCTGCGCTTCCTGTCCGGCATCAAGTCGGCGCAGCGCAATGTCCGCGCGCCGGTCTATTCGCACCTGACCTATGACGTCATTCCCGGCGAGTTCGTCACCATCGACCGCCCAGACATCCTGATCTTCGAAGGCATCAATGTCCTGCAGCCCGGCAAGCTGCCGCAGGACGGCAAGATCGTGCCCTTCCTGTCGGACTTCTTCGACTTCGCCATCTATATCGATGCCGACGAGAAACTGATCCATCAATGGTACACCGCCCGTTTCATGCGGTTGCGCGAGACCGCCTTCCGCAATCCGGATTCCTTTTTTCACCGCTATTCGCAGCTCTCGGAGGATTCGGCCCGCGCCATCGCCGAAGGCCTTTGGACCAACATCAATCTGAAAAATTTGCGTGAGAACATCCTGCCGACGCGGGCTCGCGCCGACCTCATCCTGCGCAAGGGCGCCGATCACCTGATCGAGGAAGTGGCGCTCAGGAAGCTGTGACGAACGTCCGCCCAGCGCGTCAATTTCTTGGAATTGCCTATTGGCCTTCTCTTGAGACGTCGCTCGTCGCGGCGGCGGTTGGCTTCGTCACCCGCCGCAGCGTCAGATTGATGCGGCCGCCATTCTTCAGCAGTGCCGAGGTCGAGGGGTAGATGCGGTCGACGCCGTGAAAGCTGAGGCGTCCTTCGCCGCCGAGCACCACGACGTCGCCGCTTTTCAGCCTGAACGACCTCGTCGCCCCCTCACGCGTCGTCTGGCCGACCCTGAACAGGCAATCGTCGCCCAGCGAAACGGAAACCACCGGTGCCGAAAAATCGGCCTCGTCGCGGTCCTGATGCAGGCCCATTTTGGCCTCCGGGGTATAGAAATTGACCAGGCACGCTTCCGGCGGATGTGGGTAGCCCGACACCTGCCGCCACAGCTCGAGCAGCCCGTCCGGAATTGACGGCCACGGCAATCCGGTCACCGGATGCGTCGGCTGGTAGCGATAGCCATGCTCCTTGTCGGTGACCCAACCGAGCGGACCGCAATTGGTCATCCGCACGCTCATCTCCTTGCCGGTGCGTGGCATCGCCGGCACGAACAGCGGCGCCTGCTGCACGATGCCTCTCACCGCCTCGACCAGCGTTTCCTGCACGGTGCGAGACAGATAGGCCGGCATGTGGCGGACGCCTTTGGGCAGGRCGAGCATGAGGCTGTTCAATCACATTGGTCGTGCGAAAACATGATGCCATGACGGGTCACCCGCAGCGACCCGAAAACCGTATGTCCAGACGCTTCCGACGGCTTAGTCGTCGCCGACCCGGCCGCGCAGTTTCTTGATCGTGCCGCGTCCGGCCTTGCTCTTCAGCCGCCGCTCCACCGCGCCCTTCGACGGCCGCGTCTTCTTGCGTGGCGGCGGTGGCGGCTCGGCGGCCTTGGCGACCAGCGCCGTTAGCCTTGCCCGTGCGTCCGCCCGGTTCTGTTCCTGCGTGCGGAAGCGGCTTGCCTCGATGACGATGACGCCGTCCTTGGTGGCACGCTGGCCGGCAAGCTTGATCGTCCGCTCGCGCACGCGCTCCGAAAGGCCTGCTGCGTTGGCCGCGTCGAAGCGCAGCTGCACCGCCGTCGCCACCTTGTTGACGTTCTGGCCGCCCGGACCGGACGAGCGGATGAAGTCCTCGTGCAGGTCGCCCGGGTGGATCACCGCATCGTCGGCAATGATGATGTCGTCGTCGCTCGCCATGCCGCAGTCATGGCGCGGCGGATCGAAAAAGAAAAGGCCCGATCGAAACCGGGCCTTTCAACGACAGGCTGAGTTCAGCCCAATGACGTGATTACTCCGCCGCTTCCTGCATGCGTGGCGCGGCACCCAGCACTACGGCGTCGACATGGCTTTCGAATTTCTCGAAGTTGACGGCGAACATGCCGACCAGCCTTGTCGCCTGCCGGTCGTAACCCGCCTTGTCGGCCCAGGTCGACCGCGGGTCGAGAATGGCGCTGTCGACGCCGCGAACCGCCACCGGCACCTCGAAACCGAAATGAGGGTCGGTGCGGAACTCGGCCGCCTTCAGCGAGCCGTCGAGTGCCGCCGCAAGCAATGCCCGCGTTGCCTTGATCGGCATCCGCTTGCCGGTACCGTAGGCGCCGCCGGTCCAGCCGGTGTTGACCAGCCAGCAGTCGGCGTCGTGGCGGGCAATCAGTTCGCGCAGCAAATTGCCGTATTCCGAGGGATGGCGCGGCATGAACGGCGCGCCAAAGCAGGTCGAAAACGTCGCTTCGGGTTCGGTCACGCCCTTTTCGGTTCCGGCCACCTTGGCGGTGTAGCCGGACAGAAAATGATACATCGCCTGCGCCGGGGTCAGCCGGGCGATCGGCGGCATCACGCCGAAGGCATCGGCGGTCAGCATGATGATGTTCTTCGGATGATTGGCGCGTCCCGTCTTGCTGGCATTGGGGATGAAATCCAGCGGATAGGCGCAGCGCGTGTTTTCGGTGAGCCTTCCATCGTTGAAATCCGGCACGCCGTCGGCGTCGAGCACGACATTTTCCAGCACTGTGCCGAAGCGCTGCGTGGTGGCGAAGATTTCCGGCTCGGCTTCCGCCGACAGCTTGATCGTCTTGGCGTAGCAGCCGCCTTCGAAATTGAAGATGCCGTGCGGTCCCCAGCCATGCTCGTCGTCGCCGATCAGCGTGCGCGACGGATCGGCCGACAGCGTGGTCTTGCCGGTCCCCGACAGGCCGAAGAAGACGGCGGCGTCGCCGCTCGCACCCTCGTTGGCCGAGCAATGCATCGGCATCACGCCTTTCGCCGGCAACAGATAGTTGAGCATGGTGAACACCGACTTCTTCATCTCGCCGGCATAGGAGGTGCCGCCGATCAGCACGATCTTGCGCGTCAGGTCGACAGCGATCACCGTTTCGGTACGGCTGCCGTGGCGGGCGGGATCGGCACGGAACGACGGCAGGTCGATGATGGTCATCTCGGGCACGAAATGCTCGAGCTCGGCGGCATCCGGGCGGATGAGCAGATTGCGGATGAACAGCGAGTGCCAGGCGACTTCGGTAACCACCCGGGTCGGCAGTTTCAGCCCTGCGTCGGCGCCGCCGACCAGATCCTGCACGTAAAGATCCTTGTCCGCGGCATGCGCGCGGAAATCGGCAAGCAGAAGGTCGAACTGGGCCGGCGAGATCGCCTTGTTGTTGTCCCACCAGATATGCGGCTCGGTTGCGCCGTCGCGCACGACGAATTTGTCCTTGGGCGAGCGACCGGTGTGCTGGCCGGTCTCGGCGACCAGTGCGCCATGTGCGGTGAGCCGGGCTTCGCCGCGCCGGATCGATTCCTCGTAAAGGGCTGCCGCGCCGAAATTATAGCGCACCACGCCGGTGGTCTTCAGGCCGATATGATCGATCGCACAGGCAGAATTGCGTTTTCCGACTTCCGACATCAAGTGTCCCTCTTCGTTTTCCGCGTCTTTGCCGGCGTATATTCCGGCATGCCCACAAGCAGGCTGAGATCGTCAGAACCAGAAAAGCCAAATGATATCAAATCATTAATCGATTTAAAAATTTTGAAAGTTGTTTAAATCGTTTATATGTGCGAAAACTTTGGTGGTTGCCCAAAGGATTGGCAGTGTTCGTTCGTCCAATCCATATCGGGGTAGGATTGTGGCCGCCGGCAAGCCGCGCGTGACAGCGGATAAGGCCTATGCCACATTTTGTACCTAATTTGTCCTGCAAAAGCCCCTTCTCTACGAAAGAAGGGACAGCTCATGAGGGAGCCGCTTGAAATGGCAACAATCGCGCTTGTCGATGACGACCGCAACATTCTGACATCGGTGTCGATCGCCCTCGAATCCGAGGGGTACCGCGTCGAGACCTACACGGATGGTGCGTCTGCGCTGGAAGGGCTGGCGGCACGCCCGCCGAACCTTGCCATCCTCGACATCAAGATGCCGCGCATGGATGGCATGGAACTGCTGCGCCGGATGCGCCAGAAGTCCGACCTTCCGGTGATCTTCCTGACCTCAAAGGACGACGAGATCGACGAATTGTTCGGCCTCAAGATGGGCGCCGACGATTTCATCCGCAAGCCGTTCTCGCAGCGTCTGCTGGTCGAGCGGGTGCGCGCCGTGCTGCGCCGTGCCAGTGCCCGCGAGGCCGCGGCAAAGACGCCCAGCCAGCAGGCCCGGTCGCTCGAGCGCGGCCAGCTGGTCATGGACCAGGAGCGCCACACCTGCACCTGGAAGGGCGAGCCGGTGACGTTGACCGTCACCGAGTTCCTGATCCTGCACTCGCTGGCGCAGCGACCTGGTGTCGTAAAAAGCCGTGATGCGCTGATGGATTCGGCCTATGATGAACAGGTCTATGTCGACGACCGGACCATCGACAGCCACATCAAGCGGCTGCGCAAGAAGTTCAAGGCCGTCGACGACGACTTCGAGATGATCGAAACCCTTTACGGAGTCGGATACCGGTTCCGCGAAGCGTAAGTCGATCCATGTCGCCCAAAGTGATCCCGGTTTTGGGATAACGACATGCGTCAAAGCAAGGTAATGCATGTCGCCCAAAAGTGGGCCCGGTTTTGGGACAACGACATGCATCAAGGCAAAGACTAGGCGGGAGCTGCTATTCGATGGCAGTGGAAGCACAGCGAGCAAGACCGGCGGGCGCTGCGAGGCGGCCGTCGCGTATCATGCCGTCATTCCTGTCGAAAATCACGGTGCCGATGCGCCGCTTCCTCGGCCATCATATCTTTTCCAGCCTGACGCGGCGTATCCTCTTCCTCAACCTCGCCGGCCTGGCCGTCCTTGTCACCGGCATCCTCTATCTCAACACCTTCCGTGACGGGCTGATCGACGCCCGGGTCGAGAGCCTGATGACCCAGGGCGAGATCATCGCCGGTGCCATCGCCGCGTCGGCGACGGTCGAGACGGATTCGATCAGCATCGACCCGGAAAAGCTGCTCGAGCTGCAGGCCGGGGAAAGCCTCGGGCCGGGCTCCGACCAGCTCGACAATCTCGACTTCCCGATCAACCCGGAACGTGTCGCGCCGGTGCTGAGAAGGCTGATCTCGCCGACCCGGACGCGCGCCCGCATCTATGACCGCGACGCCAATCTGCTGCTCGATTCGCGCCATCTCTATTCGCGCGGCCAGATCCTGCGCTACGACCTACCGCCAGTCGAAGAGGAAGAGCCCGATCTGGTCGAGCGCATCCAGAAATTCGTCTTCGATTTCTTCCGCAACACCGAGCTGCCGGTCTATCACGAGCAGCCGGGCGGCAATGGCGCCGCTTTCCCGGAAGTGGTCAAGGCGCTCACCGGCAGCCCGTCGACCATCGTGCGCGTCTCGGAACAGGGCGAGCAGATCGTTTCGGTGGCGGTGCCGATCCAGCGCTTCCGCGCCGTCCTCGGCGTGCTGATGCTGTCGACCGAAGGCGGCGATATCGACAAGATCGTCGCCGCCGAGCGCAAGGCGATCCTGCGCGTGTTCGGCATCGCGGCGCTTGTCACCGCCATCCTGTCGATGCTGCTCGCTTCCACCATCGCCAATCCGCTGCGCCGGCTGTCGGCGGCGGCCGTGCGGGTGCGGCGCGGCGTCAAGAGCCGCGAGGAAATCCCGGACTTTTCCGACCGCCAGGATGAGATCGGCAATCTGTCGATCGCCATACGCGACATGACCAACGCGCTCTATGCCCGCATCGAGGCGATCGAAAGCTTCGCGGCAGACGTGTCGCACGAATTGAAGAACCCGCTGACCTCGCTACGCAGCGCGGTGGAAACCTTGCCGCTGGCCAAGAACGACAATTCGCGCAGCCGGCTGATGGACATTATCCAGCACGATGTCAGGCGGCTGGACCGGCTGATCACCGATATTTCCGACGCCTCCCGTCTTGATGCCGAACTGGCGCGTGAAGATGCAGGGACGGTCGACCTGAAGAAATTCATCACCGATCTCGTTGCCGTTTCGCGTGAAGCCACGCGCAACAAGAAGGCCGTCGAGATCGAGTTCAAGGTCGCCAAGCTGCCGCAGGGCGTCAAAGGCTATGTGGTCGTCGGTCATGATCTGCGCATCGGCCAGGTCATCACCAACCTGATCGAGAACGCCCGCTCCTTCGTTCCCGAGGACCATGGCCACATCAGCGTATCGCTGGCCCGTGCGGGCAAGTTCAACATCGTCACCGTCGACGACAATGGTCCCGGCATCCGCGCCGACAACATCGACCGCATCTTCGAACGTTTCTACACCGACCGGCCCGCAGGCGAGGCGTTCGGCCAGAATTCGGGTCTTGGCCTGTCGATATCCAGGCAGATCGTCGAGGCCCATGGCGGCACCTTGACCGCCGAGAACATCCCCGGCACCAAGCCCGGCGAAATCAAGGGTGCGCGTTTTGTCGTGACGCTACCGGCCGAAGCATGATCCCGGAAAGTGGGAAGCGGTTTTCGGGCAAGTTCATGCTTCATTCAAAATGCATGATTGGCCAAGATCGTGCCTGATCCGGCTGCGCAGCCTGAAAACATTCACGGAACCGCGATCCTGATCGGCGAGCGCGGCGTCCTTATCACCGGGCCGTCCGGCGCCGGCAAGACGACGCTGGCGCTGACACTCCTGGACCATTGCCGCGCGCGCGGGCTGTTCTCGCGGCTGATCGGCGATGACAGGCTGCTTGCCGCAGCCCGCGCCGGGCGGCTGGTCTGTCGCGTGCCGGCGACCATCGCCGGTCTCGCCGAAGTACCTGGGTTCATGCCGTGCCCGCTGCCGTTCGAGCCGGGGGGAGTGATCGACCTGCATGTGAGGCTGGTGCCAAAGGCAGACATGGCCCGTTTCCAGGAGGAAATAAGCGAGCCGGTCGCAGGCTGCCCGGTACCGCGTATCGATCTTGCCGAGCGCAACGCCGCCACTGCCCTGCCCGCCGTGATGGCGCGGCTGTCGATCGCGCCTTTTCTATGATCCGCTTGGGATTTCTTGCTGCAATGCGTCAAAATGGCATGGGCCGGCGCAATTTGGGGCTTGTCAACCGGCCGCGCGTCGACAAGATAGCGCTCCCGCCGCCTGGAATGGCTGGCGAGCATAATATGCGCCTGTGAAGCGGCGATGACGGGAGCCACCAAAGAATGATCGGACTCGTGCTTGTAACGCACGGTCAACTGGCCGCCGAGTTCCGACATGCCGTGGAACATGTCGTCGGGCCACAAGACAATTTCGAAACCGTTGCGATCGGCGCCGATGACGATATGGAGCAGCGTCGTCGCGACATCGTCGACGCCGTCGCCCGTGTCGACACCGGAACGGGCGTCATCGTGCTGACCGACATGTTCGGCGGCACCCCTTCCAACCTTGCCATTTCGGTGATGGAGTCCGGCCGCACCGAGGTGATCGCCGGCATGAACCTGCCGATGCTGATCAAGCTCTCCTCGATCCGCAAGGGCGACAACATGGCGGCCGCACTCGAYGAGGCACAGGCGGCCGGCCGCAAATACATCAACGTCGCCAGCCAGCTTTTGAGCAGCAAATGAACGCGCTGTCCCCGGAAGAAGATCAGATCGTCCGGGACTTTCCCATCATCAACCAGCGCGGCCTGCACGCGCGCGCCTCGGCGAAATTCGTCCAACTGGCGAGCGGCTTCGACGCTTCGGTGCATGTCGAGAAGGATGGCGTCAAGGTCGGCGGCACCTCGATCATGGGCCTGATGATGCTGGCGGCAAGCCCGGGCTACTCGATCCGTGTCACCGCCAGCGGGCCGCAGGCGCTGCAGGTCATCGACGCGCTGGAGCAATTGGTGGCGTCCCGCTTCGGCGAGGAAAGCTGATCCTCTACATCGCCAAAGCATGTCCGATGGACATGCAGGGATAAAGATTTCTTTATATCCCATTGTCGTCCGAGCGCCGATCTGCTAGTCAGACCGGGAATTCGCGCCCTTCGACGCGCCGACCGGCGTGGGCGCATCCGCAACCAATTCGCAGCAAGAACAATTCGCATCGGAGCACTGCCATGACGGGTAGCAAGGACTATGTGGTCGCCGACATCTCGCTTGCCGGCTGGGGCCGCAAGGAAATCGAGATCGCCGAAACCGAAATGCCGGGCCTGATGGCCAGCCGCGAGGAATTCGGCGACAAGAAGCCGCTGAAGGGCGCGCGCATCACCGGCTCGCTGCACATGACCATCCAGACGGCGGTGCTGATCGAGACGCTGAAGGCGCTCGGCGCCGATATCCGGTGGGCTTCCTGCAACATCTTCTCGACCCAGGACCATGCGGCCGCGGCCATCGCCGAGGCGGGTATCCCGGTGTTCGCCGTCAAGGGCGAGTCGCTCGAGGAGTATTGGGACTACACCGACAAGATCTTCCAGTGGGCCGACGGCGGCACCTCCAACATGATCCTCGATGATGGCGGCGACGCCACCATGTACATCCTGATCGGCGCCCGCGCCGAGGCCGGCGAGGACGTGCTGTCCAACCCGCAGAGCGAGGAAGAGGAATACTTCTATGCCCAGGTCAAGAAGCGCCTGAAGGCTTCGCCCGGCTTCTTCACCAAGCAGAAGGCAGCGATCCGCGGCGTCACAGAAGAGACGACCACCGGCGTCAACCGGCTTTACCAGTTGCAGAAGAAGGGCCTGCTGCCCTTCCCCGCCATCAACGTCAACGACTCGGTCACCAAGTCGAAATTCGACAACAAATATGGCTGCAAGGAATCGCTGGTCGACGGCATCCGTCGGGGCACCGACACCATGATGGCCGGCAAGGTCGCGGTCGTCTGCGGCTACGGCGACGTCGGCAAGGGCTCGTCGGCCTCGCTCAAGGGCGCCGGCGCCCGCGTCAAGGTCACCGAGGTCGACCCGATCTGCGCCCTGCAGGCGGCGATGGACGGCTTTGAAGTCGTCACGCTGGAAGATGCGGCGCCCACCGCCGACATCGTCATCACCACCACCGGCAACAAGGACGTCGTCACCCTCGACCACATGCGCTCGATGAAGGACATGGTGATCGTCGGCAACATCGGTCACTTCGACAACGAGATCCAGGTGGCCGCGCTGCGCAATCTCAAATGGACCAACGTCAAGCCGCAGGTCGACATGATCACCTTCCCGGACGGCAAGCGGATGATCCTGCTGTCGGAAGGCCGGCTGCTCAATCTCGGCAACGCCACCGGTCATCCGAGCTTCGTCATGTCGGCCTCGTTCACCAACCAGGTGCTGGCCCAGATCGAGCTCTACACCAAGCCCGGCCAGTACGCGAACCAGGTCTATGTCCTGCCCAAGCATCTCGATGAAAAGGTCGCGCGCCTGCATCTCGACAAGCTTGGCGCCCGCCTGACCGAGTTGTCCGGTGAGCAGGCTGCCTATATCGGCGTGACCCAGCAGGGTCCATTCAAGCCGGAACACTACCGCTATTAACCAAAGCTAAAATTGCTACCAGATATTGATGCCGGGCGATTGACTTTTCGCCCGGCTTTATTTTTGCGCGCCGCCAGCCTTCACGGCGATTCGGCGAGGGTTTATTGTCAGGTGATTCGCGACGCTTCCGGCCCGAGAGGGGATCAAGAGAGGCACGCATCAGGGCGGTCTTGCATTCAGGCGGCGGAGAGGACCAAGACATGCCGGGGCAACACCCGCACAGAGCGGGACGGGCCGTTTCCGGCGGCCAAGACGATTCGGGGGTTACTGGCTCCGCCTTGCACGGCGGAAGCCTGTCATGGCGTGCTCGCGCGGCACTGTTCCTTGCCACATCCGCTTTTGCCTGCCCCTTGGCCTATGCGGTTGCGCATGCCGAAGCCGCCGGCGTGACCACGGCCGGGATGTCGATCAGCGCGATCGAGGTCATGCAGCTTGCAGTGTTTGTCGGCGTGACCGGCGCGGCACTTCTGTCGGCCATCGTTCTCATCCGCGAAAGAGCCCGCACCTCGGCGGACAATGTCGAACTCAGGAGCCGCCTCGCCGACATCAACGCGGCCCTGCGGCGCTCGGAGGCGCTGCTCAATCTGCGCGACCAGCGCCTGGTCGTCTGGGCCGCGGAAAACAAGAAGCCCGAACTTATCGGCACATTGCCCGTCGAAAGCGGTGCTCCCGAGGACCGGGCCGCTTTCCTTGCTTTCGGCCGCTGGCTGATGCCGCGTTCGGCGGCGGCGCTCGAACATGCCGTCGCGGGATTGCGCGAGAAGGCGAAACACTTCGACCTCGTCATCGAATCGCAGGCCGGCGCACCGCTCGAAGTGCATGGCCGCAAAAGCGCAGCCCACGTGCTGGTACGTTTCGTCTCGCTCTCGGAGACGCAGCGCAGCCAGGCTAGGCTGAAGATCGAGAACCAGCGGCTGGCGGCCGACCATGACACGATGATCGGCCTGCTCGACGCGTTGAACATGCCGGCATGGCTTCGCAGCGAGGATGGGCGGCTGAAGTGGGTCAACCGGGCCTATGCCGATGCGGTCGAAGCCGAAAGTGCCGAAGCTGCGGTTCGCGAGGCAAAGGAGTTCCTCGGCGGCCAGGCACGCGATGCGATTGCCGCCCAGCACAAGACGCATCCGGTCTTCGAGCAGTCGCTTTCCACCGTGATCGAAGGCGACCGCCGTATGTTTGCGGTCACCGACTTTGCCGGTGCGGATGGCTCGGCCGGCCTTGCCTGCGACACCAGCGCCATCGAGACCGTTCGCAGCGAGTACGAACGGACCGTCAGGAGCCACGCCGACACGCTCGACCAGCTAAACACGGCTGTCGCCATTTTCGACACCGACGAGAAATTGCGGTTCTTCAACCAGGCTTTCCAGAAGCTGTGGGGCCTCGACAGCGGCTTCCTGCACAGCGCTCCCGACAATGCTCTGCTGCTCGACCGGCTGCGCAGCTCGGGCAAGATCGCCGAACAGCCGGAATGGCGCCGCTGGAAGGAAGGCCTGCTCGGCGCTTACCGCGCCGTCGAATCGCAGGAACATTGGTGGCATCTGCCGGACGGCAAGACCATCCGCGTCGTCGCCAACCCGCAGCCCAAGGGCGGCGTGACCTGGGTGTTCGAGAACCTGACCGAGAAGATGGACCTCGAAAGCCGCTACCAGACAGCGGTGCGGGTGCAGGGCGAGACGCTCGACAATCTTGCCGAAGGCGTGGCGGTGTTCGGCCCCGATGGCAGGCTTCGTCTGTCGAACCCTGCCTTTGCCAAGCTCTGGGGCCTGAGCGGCGATGCGGCTAAGCCCAATGTGCACGTGTCCGCGATCCGCGACCTTTGCGACCGGCAGGCGGCGGCGGACAGTCCCTGGCCGGGTTTCGTTGCCGCCATCACCGGGTTCGACGACGAGCGCCGCGACCGTCACGGCCAGACCGAACTCAACAACGGCAATGTGCTGAGCTACGCCATGATCCCGCTGCCCAACGGGCAAGTGATGATGACCTTCGTCGACGTCACCGACAGCGTCAACGTCGAGCGGGCGCTGAAGGACAAGAACGAAGCGCTGCAGAAATCCGATCAGCTCAAGAACGAATTCGTCCAGCACGTCTCCTATGAATTGCGCTCGCCGCTGACCAACATCATCGGCTTCACCGAACTTCTGTCGCTGCCGGCGACCGGTCCGCTGACGCAGAAGCAGCGCGAATATGTCGAGCATGTCGGATCGTCCTCCTCGGTCCTGCTCACCATCGTCAACGACATCCTCGACCTGGCGACGGTCGACGCCGGCATCATGCAGCTCGACATTTCAGAGGTGCATGTCGAGCGTACCATCGCGGCCGCGGCCGAACTGGTGGCCGACCGGCTGGAAGAGCATTCGATCAGGCTCGAGGTTGACGCCACTGCTGCGCCGAAGACGTTCCACGGCGACGAGATCCGCGTCCGCCAGATCCTCTACAATCTGCTCAGCAACGCCGCCAACTATGCGCCGGAAGCCAGCACCATCCGGCTAACCTGCCGCCATCTGGCGGACGGGGTGGAATTCTCGGTTCATGACGACGGCCCCGGCATGCCGCCGGATCTGCTCGATTCGGTGTTCCGCCGTTTTGAGCCGCGTGCCAATGGCGGCCGCCGGCGCGGTGCCGGTCTCGGCCTGTCGATCGTCAAGAGCTTTGTCGAGCTGCATGGCGGCAGCGTTCGCATCGAAACCGGCAAGGACAAGGGCACGACCGTCATCTGCACCTTTCCCGACATGCCGGGCATCCGCGCCGCGGCCGAGTAGCGCGCTCGATGACGGGATTGGTGCTGGAGCGTTTACTCGCCGACGAGACACAGACAGCATTGCTGGGCGAGGATCTGGCGTTGTCTTTGCGACCAGGAGACGTCCTGGCGCTCAAGGGCGACCTCGGCGCCGGCAAGTCCACCTTGGCGCGGGCGTTGATCAGGGCTTTGGCCGACGATGCCGGTCTCGATGTTCCAAGCCCGACCTTCACGCTGGTGCAGAGCTACGACACCCGCATCCCTGTCCATCATTTCGATCTCTACCGCCTGTCCTCGGCGGCTGAGATTGACGAACTTGGTTTCGACGAAGCCCTGGCGCAAGGCGCTGCCCTGGTCGAATGGCCCGAACGAGCCGAAGGCTACCTGCCGAAAACCTCGGTTCTGATCGAACTCGTCCAGCATGGCGAGGGACGGCTGGCCCGGCTGTCGGGCGAGGGCGCCGCCTTCGACCGCGTGGCGCGATCGCTGGCCATGCGCGACTTTCTCCAAACTGCCGGCTGGGGCGAAGCAAGGCGCCGCCATTTCATCGGCGATGCCTCGGCCCGCTCCTATGAGATTGTCTCGCTTGCCGGCCGAAAGCCGCAGGTCTTGATGAACTCGCCGCGGCTGGTGCTCGGGCCGCCGGTCCGCGACGGCAAGCCCTATGCCGAGATCGCTCATACCGCGCAGTCGGTCTCCGCCTTCGTCGCCATCGACCGGGCTTTGAAGGCGGGTGGGGTCAGCGTTCCGGAAATCCATGCCGAGGACCAGAATCAGGGGTTCCTGCTGCTCGAGCATCTTGGTTCGGAAGGATTTCTCAACGGCGATGGCCAGCCGGTGGCCGAGCGTTATGCGGCGGCGGCGGAACTGCTGGCCATGATGCATGGCAGGAGTTGGCCGCAGCGCCTGGCAACGGGGCAGGGCGGCTTCCATGACGTGCCGCCTTTCGACCGCGATGCGATGATGATCGAGGCCGATCTGCTGGTAGACTGGTACGTGCCGGCCATATCAGGCAGCCCGGCCAGCGATGCCTTGCGTGCCGGTTACCACCAGCAATGGAACGCGCTCCTCGACCGGCTGCGAGGCCGCGAAACCACGCTGATGCTGCGTGATTTCCATTCGCCCAACATCATCTGGCGCGGCGACCGCGCCGGGCATGATCGGCTCGGGATCGTCGATTTCCAGGACGCACTGATCGGTCCGTGCGCCTATGACGTCGCCTCGCTCGCCATGGACGCGCGTGTTACGATGTCGCCCGAGATCGAGAGAGAGACGCTCGACGCCTATGTCGCGGCGCGCCACGCAGCCGGCGCCTTCGACGAAGAAGGCTTCCTGGAATCCTACGCGATCATGGCGGCGCAGCGAAACTCCAAGATCCTCGGCATCTTCGTCCGCCTCGAAAAGCGCGACGGCAAGCCATATTATCTGAAGCACCTGCCGCGCATTCGCGATTATCTGCGTCGGGCGCTGTCTCATCCGGGGCTGGCCAGCCTGCGGGAGTTCTACAACGCCAACGGCTTGCTGGAGGAGCGGGCACTGTGACAGCAAAACCGGACACCGCAATCGTGCTCGCCGCGGGGCTTGGCAAGCGCATGCGGCCGATCACCGACACCATTCCCAAGCCGCTGGTCAAGATCGCCGGCAAGACCTTGCTCGACTGGGGGCTCGACAGCCTGGCCGCCGCCGGTGTCGGCAAGGCCGTCGTCAACGTCCATTATCTTCCCGAACAGATCATTGCCCATGTCGCGGCGCGCCGCGCGCCACGGATCATCATTTCCGACGAGAGCGAACGGCTTCTCGATTCCGCCGGCGGCATCGTCAAGGCGCTGCCCGAGCTGGGCGGAAAACCCTTCTACATCCTCAACGCCGATACCTTCTGGATCGACCAGGGTCCTCTCAATCTCGGCCGTCTTGCCCTTGCGTGGGACGCGGCGAAAATGGATATTCTGCTGATGCTGGCGGATCTCCATCAGGCGACCGGACACTGCGGCAGCACCGATTTCCTGGTGGCGCCGGATGGCGGCTTGCGGCGATCAAAAGGTGATCCGGCCGGACTGATCTATGCCGGAGCGGCGATCGTGCATCCGCGCCTGTTCGAGGATGCGCAGCCCGGGCCGCACTCGCTCAACGCCTATTTCGACACCGCCATTGCTGCCGGCCGGCTGTTCGGCATGCCGATGCAGGGTCATTGGATCACCGTCGGCACGCCCGATGCCATTCCGCTCGCCGAAGCGGCCGTGGCTGGCGCGCTAGCCGAGTTGAAATGAGCGGCTCAAGCCGCGTTTTCTCAATTCCCTCCGGAGCGCCGTTCCTGCCGACGCTTGCCGAGGCGCTGCTAGCCGGGCGCCTTGTTCCGGGGTTCCGGTTTGACGGCGACCCGCTCGCGTTGGCCGACGTCACCATCTATGTGCCGACGCGGCGCGCGGCGCGCGCCTTGCGGGGTGTTTTCGTCGACAGCCTGGCGGCACGCGGCGGCGGCGGGTCGGCGATCCTGCCGGTCATCCGTCCGCTCGGCGAGTTCGATGAGGATGAGGCTGCATTCGAAACCGAGGCGTCCGCCGCCATCGACCTCGCGCCGCCGATTGCGGCAAGCGAACGCCTGTTGCTGCTGGCGCCGCTGGTCCGCGCCTGGAAACGCCGGCTGCCGGCGCATGTCGCGGCGCTCTTCGCCGAGGAGATCGTCATCCCTGCCTCTACCGCCGACGCGATCTGGCTGTCGCGCGATCTCGCCCGGCTGATGGACGAAATCGAGACGGAAGGCACGGATTGGGCCAAGCTCACCGGCCTGGTGACCGGTAACCTTGCCGGATGGTGGCAGGTGACGCTTGAATTTCTCGGCATCGTCACCGATGCGTGGCCGAAATTCCTTGAAGAACGCGATCGCTCCAACCCGGCCGCACATCGCAGCGCGCTGATCCGCGCTGAAGCCGCACGGCTGCAGCGCAATCCGCCAGCCGGGCCGGTCATCGCTGCGGGCTCGACCGGCTCGATACCGGCCACGGCCGAGTTGCTTGCCGCGATTGCCCGCTTGCCCGGTGGCGCCATCGTGTTGCCCGGTCTCGACCGGACGCTGGACGAAGCGTCGTTCCAGGCAATCGCGGCGCCCGGCGCGCGTCCGGCCGTGCTCGGCCACCCGCAATACGGTCTCGCCAGGCTGATCGGCAAGATCGGCGTGCTGCGCGGCGATGTCGAGGAGATCGGCACGGCCGAGCCGCGGCTTGCGCTCCGCGCCGCCCTGGTCGGCGAAGCGCTGCGGCCGGCCGAAACCACCGAATTGTGGGCCGAGACGCGCAACGGCTTTTCAGCCTCCGACATTGCCGGGGCCTTTGCCGGCGTGACGCTGCTCGAAGCCGCCAGCGAACGCGATGAAGCGGTCGCGATCGCCGTCGCGCTCAAGCGCGCTGTCGAGGAGCGGGGCCAACGGGCGGCTCTCGTGACCGGCGACCGCGCGCTGGCCCGGCGCGTCTCGGTCGAGCTCCTGCGGTTCGGCGTCGTCGCCGACGATTCCGGCGGCACCCCGCTCGCCAACACCCCGGCGGCCAGCCTGCTCGGGCTGGCGCTCGAGGCGGTGTTTCGGCCAGGCGATCCCATAGGCCTGCTGTCGCTGCTCAAGCATCCGCTGCTTGGGCTTGGCCTCGAACGGGCCGATATGCGCCACGCAGCAGAACTGGTCGAACTGGTGGCACTGCGCGGCGGCACTGGCCGCCCCGACATCGTTTCGCTACCGGAACTGTTCGAAACCCGTCTCACCGGCCTTGGCGGCGGCAGCCGGCAACCCTTCTGGTTTTCCCGTCTCACCCTGCGTTCCATCGAAGCCGCGAAGAATTTGCTCGAACGTCTCACACAGGCGCTTGCGCCGCTCGCGGCGTTTCGCGGCCAGGCGGACGCCGGCCTTGGCGCGCTGGTCGGAGCAAGCATCATGGCGTTCGAAAATCTCGGCCGCACCGCCGATGGCGGCCTTGGCTTGCTCTATGCGGGTGACGCCGGCGAGAAGCTTGCCGAATTGCTGCGTGGGCTGGTCGCGGCTTCCGCGCCGCTCTCATTCGCCGCGGACGAGTGGCCCGACGTGATGGCGGCGCTGATCGCGCCTGAAACGGTCAAGCCGGCACAGGGAACCGACAGGAACATCGCCATCTGGGGCGCGCTGGAAGCGCGCTTGCAGGATGTAGACACGCTGGTCATCGGCGGGCTCAACGAGGGCGTGTGGCCGCGCAAGCCCGAGAGCGACCGCTTCATGTCGCGGCTAATGAAGACCGGCATCGATCTCGAACCACCCGAACGGCGCATCGGCCTTGCCGCGCATGATTTCCAGATGGCCTTGGGCGCGAAGAAGGTGGTGCTGGCCCGCTCGGCGCGTGCCGGCGACGCGCCTGCCGTGCCGTCGCGGTGGCTGCAGCGCCTGCTCACATTCATAGGCAACGACCAGGCGGTTGAATTGCGCCGGCGCGGCGAAGAATTGCTCGCCTGGGCACGCGCGCTCGACACCGGCCCAAGGCAGGATTTCGCGCCACGGCCGCAGCCGACACCGCCTTTGTCTGTTCGCCCGAGCCATTTCTCGGTCACCGAGATCGAGACCCTGCGCCGTGATCCCTACGCCGTCTATGCACGAAAAATTCTCGGCCTGATGCCGCTCGATCCGGTCATTCGCGATCCCGGTGCGGCCGAGCGCGGCACGCTGTTTCACGCCATCCTGCATCTGTTCTCGGCGCGCGTTGCCGATCCGCGCGCAGCCGACGCGCTCGCTGGCCTCATCGCTGCCGGCCGCGCCTGCTTTGCCGAAGCCGCACTTCCCGCCGATGTCGAGGCGGTGTGGTGGCCGCGTTTCGAAAAACTCGCCGCCAACATCATCGAGTGGGAGCGCACGCGCGCCGACGCGGTGATACGGCGGCATGCCGAGGAACGCGCCGGAAAGACCGTCGTCGGCCAGTCCGGCGTGACGCTGTCCGGCTATGCCGACCGCGTCGACCTGCTGGCCGGCGGCATGGCCGACATACTGGATTACAAGACAGGCTCCTCGCCATCCAAGGCGCAGGCGCACACCCTGCTTGCGCCGCAACTGGCGCTGGAGGGCGCGCTGCTCAGGCGCGGCGCCTTCAAGGATCTGGGCACGCGCGAACCTTCGCAACTGGCGTTCGTGCGCCTGAAGCCGAATGGCGAGGTGTTCGAGGAATCGATCCTCGAACACAATCGCCAGCCGCGCACCGCCACCGATCTCGCCGAAGAAGCCTGGGCGCGGCTGGAAAAGCTCCTGATCCACTATGCCGACCCGGCGACCGGCTATCTGTCGCGCGCGCTGCCGTTTCGCGAAGGCGAGACCGATGGCGATTACGACCATCTTGCCCGCGTGCTCGAATGGTCGGCCGGCGGCGATGCCGGCGACGAGGGAGGGGAGGCATGAAAAAGGCCTATCCCATCCCCAGCGACACCGCGACCAGCCAGGCCCGCGCCGCCGACCCCCAGAATTCCGCCTGGGTGTCGGCCAATGCCGGCTCCGGCAAGACCCATGTGCTGGCCCAGCGCGTCATCCGGCTGCTGCTGCGCGGCACCGATCCGTCGAAGATCCTGTGCCTGACCTATACGCGCGCCGCCGCCGCCAACATGTCGAATCGGGTGTTTTCGACACTGTCAGAGTGGACGGCACTCGCCGACGCGGAGCTTGCGGCAAGGGTCGAAACGCTGGAAGGCCGCCGGCCCGATCTTGAGACCATGCGCCGGGCACGGCGCCTGTTTGCCGAGGCGCTGGAAACGCCCGGCGGGCTGAAGATCCAGACCATCCACGCTTTCTGCGAATCGGTGCTTCACCAGTTCCCGCTGGAGGCCAACATCCCGGCGCATTTCGAAATGCTCGATCCGGTGATGGAGGCGTCGCTGTTCGCCACCGCGCGCCGCGACATGATTTCCGGAACGGCCGCCGGCGACATGGACCTGGCCGAGGCGTTTGCCACCATTCTCGATCGTGGCGGTGAAGCCGGGCTCGATGCCTTGCTGGGCGAGATCGTGCGTAAGCGCGACGGCTTGCGCAATTTCATCGACATGATTGGGCGCGATGGCACGCGTTTCCAGGCGCTATTCGATGAATTCCATTTCCGCCCCGGCCAGACCGCCGAAGGCATAGCGGCATCGGTCTGGCCGTTACCGGGTTTCCTGCCCGACTATTTTGCCGGCTTCGCCCAGGCCGCGGATGCCACCGATGCCAGGACGGTGCTGAACAACATCTTGCCCTATGCGCGTCAGGCTTTTGCCGAGAGCGACCCGGTTCGCCGTCTGCAACTGCTTGCGAGGGCCTTTCTCAAGACCGATGGCAGCGCTTACGATCCGGCCAATGCCTTCAAGAAGGCTCTGGTCGATCGGCTGCCGGATCTGGCGGAACGGTATCTCTCGACGGCCAATGCCATCGTCGAAACGGTCGACAGGCTGGCACTGTTCCGGATGCTGGAAGGCACGCGCGCCGCGTTGACCATCGCCGACTGGCTGATCGCCCGCTACGAGGTGTTGAAGCGCAGCCGCGGCTTTCTCGACTTCAACGACCTGATCACCCGCACGGTCAATCTGCTGGCGCGGCCCGACGCCGGCCCCTGGGTGCAGTACAAGCTCGACCAGGGCATCGACCACATCCTGCTCGACGAGGCGCAGGACACCAGCCCGGATCAATGGGAAGTGGTGAAGCGGCTGGCGGAAGAGTTCTTTGCCGGCTTCGGCGCCCGCGACAGGGTGCATCGCACAATCTTTGCCGTCGGTGACGAAAAGCAGTCGATCTATTCCTTTCAGGGCGCCGCGCCGGACTCCTTCGCCGACAGCCGGCTGTTGTTCGCGGGACGGGTGCGTGATGCCGAGGCGTCCTTCGCCGACCTCAAGCTGACCTGGTCGTTCCGCTCGACCGACGATGTTCTGACCGCGGTCGATCGCGTCTTTGCCGATCCTGTCGTGCGACGCGGCATCAGCCATGATCCTGATCCGCTGCGCCACCAGGCGATCCGCACCGATGCGCCGGGCTATGTCGAGGTCTGGCCGTCGGTCGGTGCCGACGTCGTCGACGAGCCCGACGACTGGACCCAAGCCATCGACCATGCGCATGCGCCGGCGGTGCGCGTTGCCGAGCATGTCGCCGCGACCATTGCCGGCTGGATCGGCACCGGTGAGATCATCGAAGGCCGTGGCAAGCGGTTGCGGCCGGGCGACGTGCTGGTGCTGGTGCGCAAGCGCGATCGCTTCGTCCATGCACTGACCAGGGCGCTCAAACGCCGCGACATTCCGGTCGCCGGGGCCGACCGGTTGAGCCTGCCCGGACACATTGCGGTCAAGGACCTGATCGCGCTCGGCCATCTCCTCATCCAGCCGCAGGACGATCTGTCGCTCGCCGCCGTTTTGCGCAGCCCGATCTTCGATCTGCCGGAGGAGGGGCTTTTTGCGCTTGCGGTGGAGAGGCCGACCGGCCTGTTTGCATCGCTGCGCGCCCATGCCGGCGAGAGCGAGGCTTTGGCGGCGGTCGTCACCCAGCTCGACATCTGGACGAACGAGGCCGCCTTCAAGCCGGTGTTCGAGTTTTACGCCGGCCTGTTGGCGCGCGATGGCGTGCGCAAGAGGATGATCGCGCGGCTCGGGCCTGAGGCCGGCGACATTCTCGACGAGTTCCTGAGCTTCTGCCTTGCGGAGGAGCGAACCGGGCTGCCCGGGCTGGAAGCCTTCCTGTCGACGCTGGAGAATGCCGGCCCCGAGATCAAGCGCGAGATGGATCAGACCCGCGACGAGGTCCGCGTCATGACCGTGCACGCGGCCAAGGGCCTCGAAGCGCCGGTCGTGTTCCTGGTCGACGGCGGTTCGGCGCCGTTCAGCGACCAGCATCTGCCGCGCTTGATGCCCTTCGACGGCTCGGGCTGGGACGGCAAGGGCTATCTCTGGCGCTCGGCCAGCGACGTCGCCAACGGCTTTTCCAAGGCTGCGGCGGTGCGGGCACGGGAGCTTGCCGATGACGAATACCGCCGGCTGCTCTATGTCGGCATGACCCGCGCCGAGGATCGGCTGATCGTCTGCGGGTACCACGGCAAGCGGGCGCCGAACACCGGCACCTGGCACTCGATCGTCAGCCGCGCGTTGATCGGTGCGCCCGAGAGCGTGGAGCGCCCGCATCCAGCCGGCGGCGATCCGGTGCATCGTTTCCACGTCACCAAGCTGCCGCCCGTCGCGTTGGTTTCCAGCGAGCAGGCGCGGCAGGCGCGCAGTTTCGGGCCATTGCCGGCGACCCTGTTCCGGCCCTTGCCGCCTTTCGAGGATTTGCCGCGTCCGCTGTCGCCATCTGGCGCCTCGGCGCTTATCGACGAAGGCAAGGAACCGGTGGTCGACAAGGCGTCGCCGGTGCTCGACGCCGATGCCGAGCCAGGTTTTGCCGTGCTGCGCGGGCTCGCTTTGCACAAATTGCTGCAGATGTTGCCGGGCATTGCCGAGGCCGAACGCGAGGGCGCGGCGCAACGCTACCTCGCCCGCACCGGAGGGCAATGGCCTGCCGGCGAGCGCGAAAAGGCCCTGGCCTCAGTCACCGCCATTCTCGCCGATCCCGGCCTCGGTCCGCTGTTTGCGCCATCGTCGCGTGCCGAGGTCGCGATCATGGGCAGCCTGGAGGTCAAGGGCAAAAAGCGCTCGATTTCGGGCAAGATCGACCGGCTGGCGGTGACGCCGGACGCGGTCTCTATCGTCGACTACAAGACCAACCGGCCGGCACCCGCCTCCCTGGCCGAGGTCCCGCCGGCCTATGTCCTGCAGCTCGCGCTCTATCGCGCCCTGCTGCAGCCGCTTTATCCCGGACGCGCGGTCAAGGCGGCCTTGCTTTTCACCGAAGCGCCGCGGCTGATCGAACTGCCGGCCGGTGTCATGGATGACGCCCTTGCTCGACTCACAGGAGCGTGACACAACACCTGCTTGAAGAAGGGCGCGATCACCACCACATTTGGTGCGACAAAAACTTTCGAAAGGATTTTCCGCATGACCACCGTCAAGGTCGACAAGAGCAATTTCCAGGCCGATGTACTTAACGCCAACGTGCCGGTCGTCGTCGATTTCTGGGCGGAATGGTGCGGTCCGTGCAAGATGATCGCTCCGGCGCTCGAAGACATCGCCACCGAACTTGGCGCCAAGGTTAAGATCGCCAAGCTGAACATCGACGAGAATCCCGAGCTCGCCGCGCAGTTCGGCGTGCGCTCGATCCCAACGCTGATGATCTTCAAGGGCGGCGAAGTGGCCGACATGAAGGTTGGCGCCGCACCCAAGACCGCGCTGTCGCACTGGATCAATGGCAGCCTCGCCTGATCCGTCCCAAATTCCTGACATCAAGCCCGGCCTCGCGCCGGGCTTTTTGTTGGCGTCATCGGTGGGTGGTTCTGGCCCTCACGCCTGCGCACTCCATGTCTTCTGTTGTCACGAGAAGCAAGGAGAACGCCCATGACCGGATCCGCGAAGGCCACCGTCTTCATCGACAATGAGCGTGTCATCGTCACCGAGTATCGCTTTGCGCCCGGCGACAACACCGGCTGGCACCGCCACGGCCACGACTATGTCGTCGTGCCGCTGATGGACGGCAAGGTGAAGCTGTTGACCAAGGACGGCGAATCCTTCGCCGAGATGAAGAAGGGCGCGCCCTATTTCCGCAAGGAGGGCGTCGAACACGACGTCATCAATGCCAATGAGGGCGAATACGCCTTCATCGAAATCGAGTTGAAGTAACCGCGAAGGCCATCGGGCGGCAGGCGCCATTACCAGTCGGCGATACGATCGCCTCCGGCGAATTGCGCACTTTTTTCGGTATACTCGAACAGTTCTATCTTCACGCCGTTGGGGTCGCGAATCCACGCCTGGTAGGTGTCGTCGCAGGCGAGTTTCTTTGCCGTGGCGTCGACGCCCTTCGACCTGATATGGGCGATCGCTGCATCGATGTCTTCCACTTCGAGGCAGAAGTGGTTGATCTGGTTCATGTCGCCATAGCTGGCTCCGTCCTTCTGGAACACCTCGACATGGCTGCGACCGCCGCAATCGAGGTAGAACCCGAAAATCTTGCCGTCGCGCAGGAAATTGAACTGGGTGTCCATACCGAGGACATCGCGATAGAAGCTTCGCGTCGCCTCCAGATCATTGGCGAAGATGCAGACGTGAGCGAGCTGCTTGACCTTGATCATGACTGCTCCTTGCGGTGATCGCCGAAACCGACCTCAGGTCGGGGGCGTGCCGTTTTCGGCGAGCACCGCACCGGCCAGATAGAGCGAACCGCCGATCAGGATGCGCGGCGCCGGGCCGTCCCATGTGTCGCGCAGCAACATCAGCGCGCTGGCGACGGAACTCACCGGTTCGGCCGTCAGCCCGGCTTCCGTCGCGCGGATCGCCAGTTCGTCGTTCGGCACGCCGGCGTCGCTCAGGCTCACCGGCACCGTGTAGACATGCCGGGCGAGGCCCTTGAAGGCGCGGAAATAGCCGCTCTGGTCCTTGGTGTTGATCATGCCCGAGATGAGGAAGAGCGGACGCGGGTTCTTTTCTTCCTGCTCGGCCAGCGCTTCGGCAACCACCACGCCGGCGCCCGGATTGTGGCCGCCATCGAGCCAGATGTCGGCGCCCTTCGGCGCCAGTTCGGCCAGCCGGCCCTGCGCCAGCTTCTGCATGCGGCCGGGCCAGGCGACGTTGGTCATAGCCTTCTCGGCGGCGCGATGGCTGATCTCGAATCCGGCGGCCTTTACCGCCGCGATCGCCGCCGCCGCATTGGCGAACTGGTGGCGCCCGGGCAGCCGTGGCGGCGGCAGGTCCATCAAGCCGTCTTCGTCCTGGTAGACCATGCGGCCGTTCTCCTCGAAGGCGAGGAAATCCTGGCCGTAGACGAAGGTCGGACATTCAAGCCGCTCGGCGGTCTCGATCAGCACCTGCAGTGCCGTCTCGCTTTCCTGTGCGCCGATGACCACCGGGCAGCCGCGCTTGATGATGCCGGCCTTTTCAGCGGCGATCAGTTCGACACGGTCGCCGAGATAGGCCTCGTGGTCGAGCGACACCGGCATGATCACCGACACGGCCGGCTCCTTGATGACATTGGTGGCATCGAAACGGCCACCGAGCCCGACCTCGATGATGGCGGCATCGGCCTGGTGTTCGGAAAACAGCAGGAAGGTGACGGCGGTGAGGATCTCGAAGACAGTGATATGCTCGCCTTCATTGGCCCTGGCGACACGGGCGATGGCATCGGCGAACACCCTGTCGTCGACCAGCCTGCCGCCGCCATCGGCGGCCAGCCGGTAACGCTCGTGCCAGTTCACCAGATGCGGCGAGGTGTGGACATGGACACGATAGTCCGCCGCCTCGAGCAGTGCGCGTGAAAACGCGGCGCACGAGCCTTTGCCGTTGGTGCCGGCGATATGGATGACCGGTGGCAGCCGGTCCTGCGGGTCATCGAGCCGCTCCAGCAACCGTGAAATGCGGTCGAGCGAAAGGTCGAAGCCTTTCGGGTGAAGCGCCATCAGGGCTTCGATTTCGCGGTCGGCGGCAAGCGTTTTCATGGCACAATCCTGGCCCATGGCCCAGGAACCAGAATCGGTTTCACAATGGCCATGGCAATCAAAAAGCTACAGCGCGCCACGGACACGGCGCAATCGCGGTTCGCGGCGAAGAGTGTCGCGTCAGGCTTGTGGCCGCGCCTCGGCCGGAATTGTCGCCGGCGGCAGGATTTCCGGCTCAAGCGGCTTTTGCTCCTCCGGCAGCTTGAGCAGCATCTTCAGCAGCCGTGCGATGGTCTGGCGCATCTCCAGGCGCGACACCACCATGTCGACCATGCCGTGTTCCATCAGGTATTCGGAGCGCTGGAACCCGTCGGGCAGCTTTTCCCGGATGGTCTGTTCGATGACACGCGGCCCGGCAAAGCCGATAAGCGCGCCGGGCTCGGCGATGTGCACGTCGCCCAGCATGGCGTAGGAGGCGGTGACGCCGCCGGTGGTCGGATTGGTCAAGACGACGATATAGGGCAGGCCGGCTTCCTTCAGCCGGTCGACACCAACCGTGGTGCGCGGCAACTGCATCAGCGACAGGATGCCTTCCTGCATGCGGGCGCCGCCAGAGGCGGCGAACAGGATCAGCGGCCGCTTGCGCTGCAAGGCGACTTCGAAACCGTGCACGATGGCGTCACCCGCGGCCATGCCGAGCGAGCCGCCCATGAAGGCGAAGTCCTGCACGGTCACTACCACCGGCAGGCCTTCGACGGTCCCCAGCGCGTTGATGATGGCGTCTTCCAAGCCGGTCTTGGCCTTTGCGTCCTTCAGCCGGTCGACATAGCGCTTCTCGTCGCGRAACTTCAGCGGATCCTGCATGACCTTGGGGTTGTCCAGGGTCTCGTACTTGCCGTTGTCGAAGAAGAACTTCAGCCGCTCCTTGGCCGAGATCTTCATATGGTGGCCGGAGGACGGAATGACGAACTGGTTGGATTCCAGATCCTTGTGGAACACCATCTCGCCGGTCTCCGGATCCTTGATCCAGAGATTCTCGGGCATGTCGGTGCGCCGGCCGAGCATCGAATTGATCTTCGGGCGAACGTAATTGGTGATCCAGTTCATCGCTTCGGCTCCTGTCCTGACGAAGAGTCCCGGTTTTGGGATAACGGCATGCACAAAACCAGAGGTAGGAAAACTATTCGGCAGCAGCAAGGCGGGCCGAGCGCACGCCTTGCGCTAGGCCGCTGACCAGCGTGGCGACGGCTTCGGCCGGGTCGGCGGTCTTTTGGCCCTTCGGTCCCAGCACATTGGCCACCGCGTTGACGATCGCGGTGCCGACGACGACGCCATCGGCATTGGCACCGATCACGCGGGCCTGCTCGGCGGTCTTGACGCCGAAGCCGACGCAGACCGGCAGATCGGTGTGACCCTTGATGCGTTGCACCGCCGCCGCCACCTTGCCGGTGTCGGCCAGCGCCGAACCGGTGATGCCGGTCATTGACACATAGTAGACAAAACCCGACGTGTTCTGCAGCACCTTGGGCAGGCGCTTATCATCGGTGGTCGGCGTTGCCAGCCGGATGAAGTTGATGCCGGCCTTGAGCGCCGGAATGCACAATTCCTCGTCCATTTCCGGCGGCAGGTCGACGACGATCAGCCCATCGATGCCGCTGGCGATCGCGTCCTTGAGGAAGCGGTCGACGCCATAGATGTAGATCGGATTGTAATAGCCCATCAGCACGATCGGCGTCTCATTGTCGCCGGTGCGGAATTCCGAGGCCATCTTTAGCGTCTTGACCAGCGTCTGGCCGCCTTTCAGCGCCCTCAGGCCCGCCGCCTGGATCGCCGGGCCGTCGGCCATCGGATCGGAGAATGGCATGCCGAGTTCAATGATGTCGGCGCCTGCTCCAGGCAGTGCCTTCATGATTGACAGCGACGTCTCATAGTCGGGGTCGCCGCCCATGAAATAGGTGACGAGGGCCGGGCGGCCTTCGGTCTTCAGCTTGGCCATGCGGCGGTCGATGCGGGTGGTCATGATCAGATCTCCATGCCCAGCATGCTGGCAACCGTGTGCACGTCCTTGTCGCCACGGCCGGACAGGTTGACGATGACGATCTGGTCCTTGTCCATGGCCGGCACGATCTTCACCGCGTGCGCAATGGCGTGCGCCGATTCCAGCGCCGGGATGATGCCCTCGACACGTGTCGTCAGCTTGAAGGCCTCCAGCGCCTCGTCGTCGAGGATCGGCACATATTCGACGCGGCCGGAATCGCGCAGCCAGGAATGCTCTGGGCCGACGCCGGGATAATCGAGACCGGCAGAGATCGAATGGCCGTCCATGATCTGGCCGTCGGAATTCTGCAGGAGATAGGTGCGGTTGCCGTGCAGCACGCCAGGCGCGCCGGCGCTCATCGAGGCGCAGTGCTCGATGCCGTCGAGACCACGGCCGCCGGCCTCGATGCCGATGATGCGAACGTCCTTGTCGTCGAGGAAGGGATGGAACAGGCCGATGGCGTTCGAGCCGCCGCCGACACAGGCAATGATGGTGTCCGGCAGCCGGCCTTCCTGCTCGATAATCTGGGCGCGCGCTTCGGCGCCGATCACCGACTGGAAGTCGCGCACCAGTTCCGGATAGGGATGTGGCCCGGCGGCGGTGCCGATCAGGTAATAAGTGTCCTCGACATTGGTCACCCAGTCGCGCAACGCCTCGTTCATGGCGTCCTTCAGCGTGCCGTGGCCGGCGGTCACCGGCCGCACTTCGGCGCCGAGCAGCTTCATGCGGAAGACGTTCGGGCTTTGGCGGGCGACGTCGGTCGCGCCCATATAGACGACGCAGGGAAAGCCGAAGCGGGCCGCGACCGTGGCCGACGCCACGCCATGCTGGCCGGCGCCCGTCTCGGCGATGATGCGCTTCTTGCCCATGCGCTTGGCCAGCAGGATCTGGCCGAGGCAGTTGTTGATCTTGTGCGAGCCGGTGTGGTTCAGATCCTCGCGCTTGAAGTAGACTTTTGCACCACCGAGATGCCTGGTCAGCCCTTCCGCGAAATAGAGCTTCGACGGCCGCCCGGCATAGTGGGTCGAAAGGTCGGTGAGTTCAGCCTTGAAATCCGGATCGTTCTTGACCTCGTTCCAGTGCCGCTCGAGGTCGAGGATCAGCGGCATCAGCGTTTCGGCAACGAAACGACCGCCAAAAATGCCGAACATACCCTGTTCGTCGGGTCCGGTACGGAAGGAATTGGGCGTCGCCGGCTTGTCCATCGCCGATCTCCTGGTCTCGATGTGGGGGCATGTCCTTGCCGGAAAACCGGTTCCCACTTTTCCGGGACATGCTCTGGTTTGAGCCGGTCAGGCGGCGCGGTTGTCGCGCGCTGCCCTGACGGCCCGGAAAAACTGTTCGATCAGCGCCGGATCCTTGACGCCCGGCGCGCTTTCCACGCCTGAGGAAATGTCTATTCCGGGCGGGTTGGCAAGCCGAAGGGCATCGCCGATATTGGCGGCGTTGAGCCCACCGGAAAGCATGTAATCGACGCCGGCGTCAAGGCCGGTGAGGATGCGCCAGTCGTAGGCCACGCCATTGCCGCCGGGCAGCTCGGAGCCCTTGGGGGGCTTGGCGTCGAACAGGAAATGGTCCGCAATGCCGATAAACGGCTTTGTCCGCTCGAGGTCGGTAGCCTCGCTGACCGACAGCGCCTTCATCACCGGCAAGCCGTAGCGGGCTTTCACCTCGGCCACGCGCTCCGGCGTTTCCGAGCCGTGCAGCTGCAGCATGTCGGGCTGCATCGCTGCCACGATCTCATCCAGGAAGGCGTCACTGGCATCGACGGTGACGGCCACCGCTTTTGCCTTGCCGCGCGCCGCCTCGCGCAAGCGGCCAGCCTCGGCCGGCTCGACATAGCGCGGGCTTTTGGCGAAGAAGATAAACCCGACGTGGCTGGCGCCGCCGGCCAGCGCCGCGGCCATTGCCACGTCGGTCTTCAAGCCGCAAATCTTGATGTCGAGCGCCATGGCGCGGGGATTGGCATGAAAAGCGCCAAGAGTCGAGAAAAAGCATGCTGTTTGCCGGCAAGGCCAAAGGCGCTACCTATTGAAGGACAGGGACACAAGGCGGGAGCAAGACCATGGCTGACAGAACCGTTGCCGAACTCAGGCAGAAGATCGCGCAGGCGCGCGAGGTCATCGCCCATCTGATGGACAAGGCCGCCTTCAACGGCGCGGAAGCCCATCGCGCGTTGGATTATTTCGGCGGCGATAAGTTCGACAGCAACTTCCTGCCGTGGCCGCATCATGGTGATGAGGGACTGCGACCGGAGGAGCTCAACGCGGCGAATGACGATTGAGCTCGTGCGGCCGGTAAGAGCGTAAACGCCGGCCGCCCAGGGGGTGGGAAGGATCGCTACTGACAGTCTTCTCCGCCGCCCTTACGCAGGCCCTACTCGAACGCAATCGCTTGCAGCGCGCCGCCATTGCGCTTCAGCCAGGCCTTGCAGCGCTCGGTGTCGGGGCAAAGCTGTTCGCACAGTTTCCAGAATTTCGGGCCGTGGTTCATCTCCTTGAGATGCGCCACTTCATGCGCGACGAGGTAGTTTATGACAGGCGACGGCGCCATCATGATGCGCCAGGAAAACGACAGATTGCCGTCGGAGGTGCAGGAGCCCCAGCGGCTCGACGTGTCCTTGAAGCGGATCGCCTTGGCGCGCTTGCCCAGCGCCAGCGTGTGTTTGCCCACCAGCTTCTCGATCTCGCGCTTGGCCTCGCGCTTGAGGAAATCGGCGATGCGGCGCGGCAGGTGCACGCGGTCGCCATGCACGATCAACAACGGACCGCGCTCGTCGCTGGATATGGTCACCGTGCCGCGCTTCGAAGGCTCATGGACGATGCGGTGCGGCACGCCGCGTACGGGGATCTTGATGCCCGGCCGCACCTGCGGCCGGGCCGGTACCTTGGCCAGCCGCTGCTCCAACCAGTCCTGGTGACGGTCGAGGAACTTCTCCACCTCGCCGCGGCGCAGGCCTGGCGGCACCGTGATGCGCAGGCCCTTACCGCCCGAATCGATGCGCAGCGTCAGCCGCCTTGCGCGGTCGTTCTCGACGATCTTGAGCGGCAAGGTACGGCCGGCGACGCAATATTCGCGCTCCACGACGGGCGTGGCCTTGGGCTTTGTCAGATTGCGGAAGAATCCGAGGGTCATGGCGGGACGATACGCGATTCGAGAAAAACGAATAGAACAAAAAAGAAACGGCGCCGCTCGCGCGACGCCGTCATCATACCTTGGCCTGTCGCCGGGCCTCAGTCGTCAAGCAGGTTCGAGCCCTTGCCACGCTTGGTGGTTGTCGTCCCGGTGCTCGGGTCGGTCTTCGTCGGCGCCGTCGACTTGTTGCGGTTGGCCATGAAGCGGTCGAACTCATCCTGGTCCTTGGCACGGCGCAATTCGCGGGCGTAGTCGTCGAACTCGGTCAGCATCTCGTCGAGCTTGCGGCGTTCCTCGGCGAGGCGCTCCAGTTCCTTTTCGCGCCAGTCGTCGAAAGCGACATTACCGGTGCGGGCGGAGCCGTGGCCCCAGCGCGCCGCCTTGTCGGAACCGCGGCGGCAGCCGGCGAAGATGCCGTCGGTGGCGCGGTTGACGTCACGCTTGAAACCATCGAGGCGGTCGCCCCAGATGATGTAGGCAAGCATGGCGAAGCCGAGTGGCCAGAACACCATGAAACCGATCACCATCAACGCGATGGTTGCCGGCGTCCAGGCCGGGCGGATCAATGCAGATGTGTTMATTTTCTCCCATTCCTTCGGTTGGAGACAGCCAAGATCCGGCTGCGTGGAATCGAAATGGGAAGGAGAAAACGACGATTCAAGACAATATCGGCCAAAACCGGACAAGCTCATGAAATGATTATCGCTTTTCGAGCGTATCGAAGAAAAGCACGACCGGCCATGAGGAACAGTGGCAATGCCGCCGGCGGTGCTGTGGTTTGATGCTTCGGCGGGGAACCCATTCCTTTCAAAAATCCAGTGGCGCGTTGTCGACGACCTCCTTCATGACGAAGAACGTCCTCGTCTGGCGAACGCCGGGCAATGCGATCAACTGATCCCCGTGGATCCGGTTGAAGTCCGCCATGTCGCCGACCCTGATCTTCAGAAAATAGTCGAAGTCGCCTGCGACCAGATGGCAATCAAGAATGAACTTCAGTTTCGCGACTGCCTTCTCGAATTCCGCGAAACTTTCCGGGGTCGAGCGGTCGAGGACGACGCCAACCATCACCAGCGCGCCTCTGTCGACCTTCTGCGGTGTCACCACTGCCCTGACATGGCTGATGTAGCCTTCATCGAACAAGCGTTGGGTGCGGCGGTGGCACGTCGCCGGGCTGACAACAACCGACTGCGCCAACTCCGCATTGGTCAGCCGCCCATTGTCCTGGAGCAGGCGGAGCATTTTGAGGTCGATCCGGTCGAGTGATGCTTTCATGGAAGATTCTTCCGTTATTGGGGCAAGTCATCGAAGCAATATAGCATTTTGGCGCCGGAAAGTTGGATTTCCGGCATTTTCCACTCGATCTTTGAGAGCACCTTTCAGGAGAAAACTGATAGTGTTTCCAGCATCAAAATCACAATCAGAGGAGGATCTCTCATGTTGGAGAAGTTCGAACGCTATCCGCTCACATTTGGACCGACCCATATCGAGAAACTGGATCGGCTCAGCGCTCATCTCGGCGGCAAGGTCGATCTCTACGCCAAGCGGGAAGATTGCAATTCCGGCCTCGCCTTCGGCGGCAACAAGCTGCGCAAGCTCGAATACATCATCCCGGACGCGATCGCCTCAAACGCCGACACGCTGGTTTCGATCGGCGGCGTACAATCCAACCATACGCGCATGGTGGCAGCCGTGGCGGCGAAAATCGGCATGAAATGCCGCCTCGTGCAAGAAAGCTGGGTGCCCCACGAGGACGCCGTCTATGACCGCGTCGGCAACATCCTTTTGAGCCGGATTATGGGCGCCGATGTCCAGATGGTCGATGAGGGCTTCGACATCGGAATCAGGGAAAGCTGGGAACAGGCGATCGCCGATGTGAAAGCCAAAGGCGGCAAACCTTATCCGATTCCGGCCGGGGCTTCGGTGCATAAATATGGCGGCCTGGGCTATGTTGGCTTCGCCGAAGAGGTGCGCGCGCAGGAGAAGGAACTCGGCCTTGCCTTCGACTACATCGTCGTCTGTACCGTCACCGGCTCGACCCATGCCGGCATGGTGGTCGGCTTCGCCAAGGACGGTCGCGAGCGCAAGGTAATCGGCATCGACGCATCCTGCACCCCGGCGCAGACCAAAGCGCAAGTGCTGGACATCGTGCGGACCACGGCGACGCTGGTCGAACTCGGCAAGGAACTCAGTGAAGACGATGTGATCCTCATCGAGGATTATGCCTACCCGGTCTACGGCGTGCCCTCGCAGGAGACGAAGGAAGCGATCCGTCTCTGCGCGCGCCTTGAAGGCATGATCACCGATCCTGTCTACGAGGGAAAATCCATGCAGGGCATGATCGACCTCGTTAGGAAGGGCTATTTCCCAGAAGGGTCGAAGGTGCTTTACGCCCACCTTGGCGGCGCTCCAGCCATCAACGGCTATGCTTATACGTTTCGCAATGGCTGAATGCCCGAAGGACGTGGCAGCTGACCTCTGACGACTATCCCGCCCGCCGCAGCATATTGCGGTGGGCCACGAAGCCGTCGAACTCGTGCTGATCCTTGGTGCGGTCGCCGGCGTCCAGGGACAGCCAGTTCCAGCTGCGTGGAATCGGCGATTCAGGACAATGTCCGCCAAATCCGGACAAGCGGCTGAAATGATTGCCGCTTTTTTAGTTCTTCGAGGAAAAGCACGACCACCCCGGCGACCAGGCCCCAGAATGCCGCACCGACGCCGAACAGCGTCAAACCCGAAGCGGTGACGGCAAAGGTGACGGTGGCGGCCATACGGTGATCTTCGTCCTTGAGCGCGATCGACAGGGCGTTGGCAAGCGGCGCCATCAGCGCGAGACCCGCCACCAGCACGATCAGGCTCTGCGGCAGGACGGCGAAGATCGCTACCAGCGAGGCACCGAAGACGGCGAAGACAAGATAGGCGAGCGCATAGAACGGGCCGGTCTTCCAGCGCTCGGCGGGGTCGGGGTGGACGTCCGGCCCGGTGCAGATCGCCGCCGAAATCGCCGCCAGATTTGTGGTCGAGCCGCCAAACGGCGCCGACAGCAGCGAAAGCAGGCCGGTGACGCCGATCAGCGGGCCGGGCTCCGGGAGATAGCCGGCGGCGCGCAGCACTGCGAGGCCGGACAGGTTTTGGGAAGCCATGGTGACGAGGTAGAGCGGCAGCGCCAGGCCGATGGTCGCGGCGACGCTGAAGTGCGGCGCGATCAGCGTCAGCGTCGATAGTTCCGGTGTCGGCAAGCCGCCGACGCGGCCGGTCAAGAAAGCGGCGAGGCCGCCGCCGATCAGCACCACCAGCACCGACACCGCCGGATTGAACAGGCGAATGACGAAGAAGGCCGCGATCAGCGGCAGGATCAGCCAGGGATCGGCGGGGATGGCCTTAATCGCGTTGATGGCGAAGCTGACGAGGATGCCGGCCAGCATGCCCGATGCCACTGACGGCGGGATCCTGGCGATCAGCCGTGTCAGCGGTCCGAACAGGCCGGTGGCGATCAAGAGGATGCCGGTGACGATGAAGGCGCCGACCGCTTCGCCCATCGAGAAGCTGCTCGACGCGGCGATCAGCGCCAAGCCCGGTGTCGACCAGGCGGTGATGACCGGCATCTTCGTGCGCCAGGACAGCCACAGGCATTCGATTGCCATCGCCAGGCAGATCGCCGTCACCCAGCTCGCGGTCTCGATCTGTGTCGCGCCGACCGCCTTGGCGGCAGCGATGACGATGGCCAGCGTGCCGCCGAAGCCGACGATTGCCGCGACAAAGGCGGATATCGGAATGGAGATGCGCATCAGTTTCCCCTCTGCGCCATGGCGTCGACTGCCCGCACCAACATGTCGAGATCCTGGGGACGCGACAGGCGGTGGTCGCCCTCGGGGATCAGCGACAGGGTCACGTCGTCGGACGGCAGCCGGCTGACCAGCTTCAGCGCGTGGCTTGCCGGCACGTCCGCATCGGCCAGCCCCTGCAATATGTGCACCGGGCAATGCGTGTCGATCGGGCCTGTCATCACCAGGTTGTTGCGCCCATCCTCGATCAGCGCGCTTGTGTAGATGTAAGGCTCGGCGGAATAGTCCGACGGCTCCTCGAAGAAGCCTTTTTCGGCGAGCGCGCGCTTCTGCGCCTTGGTCAGCGCCGGCTCGACCAGCTCAGCGGTAAAATCGGGCGCCGGCGCCAGCAGCACCAGACCCGCGACATTGCTGTCGCCGGCCTTGTGCAATTCCTGCACCATGCGCAGCGCAATCCAGGCGCCCATCGAGGAGCCGACCAGGATCTGCTTGCCCTGGGTGAAATGCCGGAACACGGCGAGGCTCTGCGAAAGCCATTTCGAAATGGTGCCGTCCGCAAAGGCGCCACCGGATTCGCCATGACCGGAATAGTCGTGGCGCACGAAGGCGCGGCCTTCTCTTGCCGTCCAGTCCGACAGCGTCTGCGCCTTCGTGCCCAGCATGTCGGACTTGTAGCCGCCGAGCCAGACGATGCCGGGCGCGGCACCTGTCGTATGGCGCACCGCGATGCTCGATCCGTCGACATCCAGAAAGACAGGAGGCGTGTCGGTCATGGTTGCTTCCTCGCGCCCGTCTTTTGGCGCACGGCGTCTTGTGGCACAGCCAGTGGCGTGGCGAAAAGTGCTCGCGATGGTTCTTTGTTTGGTGCAGGGCAGTGATCAGGGTGATTTCCTGTCAATGCTGTGCTATTGACTTCGCCCGCGCGCTTACCACATTGGCGCGTCCACGCATCAATATCCGCAAACCCTGAACGAAACGGCCAAGGAGACCACGACCATTCGCAGACCTTTCAAAGCAGCGGCGCCGACCAAGGATGGCCCGCGCTCCAACCGTGACATCCGGGTTCCCCGGGTCCAGCTTATCGACGCCGAAGGCCAGAACCGCGGCGATGTTTCAATCAACGACGCATTGCTGCTCGCCGAAGAGGCTGGGCTCGATCTTGTCGAGATATCGCCCAATGCGGTGCCCCCCGTCGTAAAAATCCTCGATCTCGGCAAGTTGAAATACGCCAACCAGAAGAAGGCGGCCGAGGCGCGCAAGAACCAGAAGGTCATCGAGATCAAGGAGATCAAGATGCGCCCCAACATCGACAGCCATGACTACGAGACCAAGATGAAGGCGGTTCGCCGCTTCTTCGAGGAGGGCGACAAGGTCAAGCTGACTTTGCGTTTCCGTGGCCGCGAGATGGYGCATATGGAACTCGGCATGCAGCTTTTGAACAAGGTTCGCGAGGAAGTGGCGACCATTGCCAAGGTCGAAGCGGAACCGAAGCTCGAAGGCCGCCAGATGATGATGGTGCTGGCGCCGCGCTAGGGGTGCAGTGAGATTGTGGTCAGGCGCCGTTTGCAGGCCGGCATCACCTGAACGTCAACACATCGAGATCACGATGACGTCAAGCTTGGTCACCGCGCTCTAAATCCGCCTGAATTGTAGTACAGGGCGTCCCGGCGATCGGCGGGACGCCTGCTTACTGGCCACAGCTGCGATCGCCGGTTCTGTTTTCATGTATGTCGTCCTCCCAAAACCGGGGCCACTTTTGGGCGACATGCATTAGGCTCCTCGACGATCGGATACCTCCCTTGGACAAAGAACTCAAATACGGGCTGGGTAACTACCAGCGCACGCGCAGAATAGTGCTTGCCGTGCTCGTGGTCGTGTTGTTCTCCGCGCTGCTGTTTGGCCAATCGACCTTCCCGCCCGATACCGCGATGCATGAGACGATCGAGATGTTCGGCGTGCTGCTGATTTTTCTCGGCATCGTGGGCCGCCTTTGGTCGACGCTCTACATAGGCGGGCGCAAATCTTCCGAAGTTGTGACGGGCGGACCCTATTCGATGACCCGCAATCCGCTCTATGTGTTCTCGACCGTGGCCGCGGCCGGCGTCGGCGCGCAGATAGGTTCGTTCTCCGGCATCATTCTCTTTGCTGTGCTGTGCGCGGGTGCCTTCCATATCGTCATCCTTCGCGAGGAGAAATTCCTCAAGGAAGCGCTTGGTGCACCCTATCAGGCCTATCTGGCGAGGGTGCCGCGCTTCTTTCCGAACCTTTCCCTTTACCAGGAGGGTGACACGGGCAGCTTCAAGCCGCGCCTGCTGTTGACCACGCTGCTCGATGGCCTGGTGTTCCTGATGGCGCTGCCGGCCTTCGAACTGATCGACGGCGCCCAGCAGTCGGGCATGCTGCCGGTCTGGTTCACACTTCCCTGATCGAGGGCCGCGCGTCGCGTCCCAACGTTCCGGCAACGAGCGGCGCAGTGGGTGTTGCACAGCCGCCTGCTTTGACGTATAGGACCGCGTTCCAAAAAAACCGCCCGGCAGGGCATGCCGTGGCGGTTTCATTTGCTTTTCGGGCTTTGGTCGGCCTGAAGCGAACAAAACAAGAGGTGCTGCGTGCCAGAGGCACGGACAGCGACCTCATAGAAACGGAGTAGCAAARTGCCCAAGATGAAGACCAAGTCCGCCGCCAAAAAGCGGTTCAAGATCACAGGTACGGGTAAAGTCCTGTCGGCTGCGGCCGGCAAGCGTCACGGCATGATCAAGCGTTCCAACAAGTTCATTCGAAATGCCCGCGGCACGATGGTTCTGGCTGAACCGGATGGCAAGAAGGTCATCAAGAATTTTCTGCCGAACGGCCTCTAAGGCATTCGGTCCGGACACGCATTTGTTTTACGCAATTCCGAACGGAAAACCGCTAGGCACTTTTCCTGGAATTGCTTTTAAGGAGATCATGACATGGCACGCGTAAAGAGAGGCGTCACCTCGCACGCCAAGCACAAGAAGGTCCTGAAAGCCGCCAAAGGCTTCTACGGCCGCCGCAAGAACACCATCCGCATCGCCAAGCAGGCGGTGGAAAAGTCGCTGCAGTACGCTTACCGCGACCGCAAGAACCGCAAGCGCTCGTTCCGCGCCCTGTGGATCCAGCGCATCAACGCCGCGACCCATGAGCACGGCCTGACCTATGGCCGCTTCATCGACGGACTCAACAAGGCCGGCATCGAGATCGATCGCAAGATCCTGTCGGACATGGCCATCCATGARCCGCAGGCTTTCGCCGCACTCGTGGCCAAGGCCAAGGTTGCGCTCGAATATCTGAAGAACACCACGCCGAACGCTTTTGAAAGCGCTGTCGCCTAAGCCAGCGCTTCCCAAGCATTCGAAATTCTGATTTGGGGAACCCGCGCTGGCACGGCTGGCGCGGGTTTTTCTTATGCCTTTTGTCGGGTCTGGAACATGAGTGACATGGAAACTCTCGAAAATTCCCTGATGGCTGATATCGCATCGGCCGCGGACGAGGCCTCGATCGAGGCGGTACGCGTTTCTGCGCTGGGCAAGAAGGGCTCGGTTTCCGAGATGCTGAAGACGCTAGGCGCGATGAGCGCCGAGGAGCGCCAGCTCAAGGGCCCTGTTATCAACGGCCTCAAGAACCGCGTCACCGATGCACTCTCGCTGCGTCGGGCCGAGCTGAAGGATGTGGCGATCACCGCCCGCCTGGCCGCCGAAAAGGTCGACGTGACGCTGCCGGTGCGGCAGTCGCCCGCCGAACGCGGCCGCATCCATCCGATCAGCCAGGTCATCGACGAGATCGCAGCGATCTTCGGCGACCTCGGCTTTTCGATCGCCGAAGGCCCGGACATCGAGACCGACTATTACAATTTCACCGCGCTGAATTTCCCCGAAGGCCATCCGGCGCGCGAGATGCACGACACTTTCTTCTTCCAGCCGGACGAGAAGGGCGAGCGCAAGCTTTTGCGCACCCACACCTCGCCGGTGCAGATCCGAACCATGGAGACGAAGAAGCCGCCGATCCGCATCGTCATTCCGGGCAAGACCTACCGGCAGGATTCGGACGCCACCCACTCGCCGATGTTCCATCAGGTCGAGGGGCTGGTGATCGACAAGACGGCCAACGTCGCCAACATGAAGTGGGTGCTGGAGGAGTTCTGCAAGGCCTTCTTCGAAGTGCCCTCGGTCAAGATGCGGTTCCGGCCGTCCTTCTTCCCGTTCACCGAACCGAGCCTCGAGGTCGACATCCAGTGCGACCGTTCGCGGCCCGGCGAGGTGCGCTTCGGCGAAGGCTCCGACTGGATGGAGATCCTCGGCTGCGGCATGGTGCATCCCAATGTGCTGCGCCATGGCGGGCTCGACCCGGACGAATACCAGGGCTTTGCCTGGGGCATGGGCATCGACCGCATCGCCATGCTGAAATACGGCATGCCGGACCTGCGCGCCTTCTTCGATGCCGACGTGCGCTGGCTGTCACATTACGGATTCAGGCCGCTCGACATGCCGACGCTGTTCGGAGGCTTGAGCGCATGACAGCCGCCCACGCCGGCGGCTGCCGCTGCGGCGCCGTGCGGTTCGAGGCCTCGGCCGGACCGCACCACGTCAGCTATTGTCATTGCGGCGATTGCCGGCGGGCGAGCGGCGCGCCGGTATCGGCCTTTGTCGGCTTCCTGGTCGGTCAGGTGGCGTTCACCGGCAAGGCGCTGAAGATGTATGAGAACGGGCCGGTGACGCGCTCGTTCTGCGGCGTCTGCGGCTCGCCGATCGCCTATGTCGACGAGCGGCTGGAGGACGTCATCTATTTCACGCTCGGCGCCATGGATATGCCGGCCGATTTCCCGCCGACGCTGCATGCCTATGTCAGCGAGCAGCTTCCATTCCTGCACATATCAGACGATCTGCCGAGACATCTGAAAACAAGCGTCAAAAGACCAGACGGAACAGTCCCATGAAATTCACCCTCTCCTGGCTCAAGGATCACCTCGAGACCGACGCCACCCTCGACGAAATCGTCGAGCGGCTGACCTCGATCGGCCTCGAAGTCGAGCATGTCGACGACAAGTCGAGCCTGAAACCGTTCGTCATCGCCAGGGTGTTGACGGCGGTGCAGCATCCCGATGCCGACCGGCTGCGCGTGCTCACCGTCGACACAGGCGACGGCAAGCCACCGGTGCAGGTCGTCTGCGGCGCGCCGAACGCCCGCGCGGGCCTGATCGGCGCCTTTGCCGCGCCCGGCGCCTATGTGCCCGGCATCGACGTGACGCTGACGGTCGGCAAGATCAGGGGCGTCGAAAGCCATGGCATGATGTGTTCGGAGCGCGAGCTGGAGCTTTCCGACGAGCACAACGGCATCATCGACCTGCCTGAGGATGCGCCTGTCGGCACCAGCTTCGCTGCCTATGCGCATCTCGACGATCCGGTCATCGAGATCAACCTGACGCCCAACCGGCCGGACGCCACCAGCGTCTACGGTATCGCCAGGGACCTGGCGGCGAGCGGGCTTGGCACGTTGAAGAGCGCTGCGATCGACGCGATCCCGGGCAAGGGCGAGACGCCGGTCAAGGTCACGATCGAAGCACCAGAGCTCTGCCCTGGTTTCGCGCTGCGGCTGGTGCGTGGCGTCAAGAACGGCCCATCGCCGAAATGGCTGCAGCAGCGGTTGATCGCCATTGGGCTGCGTCCGATCAGTGCGCTAGTCGACATCACCAACTATGTCACCTTCGATCGCGGCCGGCCGCTGCATGTGTTCGACGCCAGGAAGGTCGCCGGCAATCTGACCGTGCGGCGGGCGCGCGATGGCGAAAAGGTGCAGGCACTCGACGGCCGCGAATACACGCTGACGCCGGAGATGTGCGTTATCGCTGACGAGGACGGCGTCGAGTCGATCGCCGGCATCATGGGCGGCGAGCATTCGGGCTGCGACGAAAACACGTCAGACGTGCTGATCGAATCGGCCCTTTGGGATCCGATCACCACTGCCCGCACCGGCCGTACGCTCGGCATCATCACCGACGCGCGCTACCGCTTCGAGCGCGGCGTCGACCCTGAATTCATGGTGCCCGGTGTCGAGCTGGCGACCAGGCTGGTGCTCGATTTCTGCGGCGGCACGCCGACCGAGATCGAAGTGACCGGCTATGCCGGCCACCAGCCCAGGATCGTTTCTTTCCCGCTGTCGGAAGTGAAGCGGCTGACGGGCATCGAGGTGCCAAGGGCGGAAAGCCTTGATATCCTGTCGCGCCTCGGCTTCAAGCCGCAGGGCTCGGGCGATGTTGTTGACGTCGCCGTGCCGTCCTGGCGCCCCGATGTCGATAGCAAGGCCGACCTGGTTGAAGAGGTCATGCGCATCCACGGTGTCGACAACATCGCGCCGCAGCCGCTCGGTGCGCATGACGCAGTCAATGCCAGGATCCTCACCACGCTGCAGGTCCGCACCCGCACGGCCAAGCGCGCGCTTGCCGTGCGCGGCATGATGGAGGCCATTACCTGGTCGTTCATTCCGGCCAGGCACGCCGAGCTGTTCGGCGGCGGCCAGACGGCACTGAAGCTCGCCAACCCGATCGCCGCCGACATGTCCGACATGCGGCCGTCGCTGCTGCCGGGGCTGATCGCCGCTGCCCAGCGCAATGCCGACAGGGGCATCGGCGACGTCGCTTTGTTCGAAGTGTCGGGCACCTATGAGGGCGACGGCGCCGACCAGCAGCGGCGCGTTGCCGCCGGGGTCCGGCGCGGCACCGCCAAGCTCGACGGCTCCGGCCGCAACTGGGCCGGCAATTCAGGCGCCGTGGGCGTGTTCGACGCCAAGGCCGATGCGATCGCCGCACTCGAAGCCTGCGGTGCACCGGTCGACCGATTGCAGGTCGAGGCCGGCGGTCCGGCCTGGTATCATCCCGGCCGATCCGGCACGATCAAGCTCGGGCCGAAAACCGTGCTCGGCACCTTCGGCGAATTCCATCCCAAGACGCTTGAGGGACTGGATGTCTCCGGTCCGCTCTGCGGCTTCGAAGTGTTTGTCGACGCCGTGCCCGAGCCGAAGGCCAAGCCGACCAAAACCAAGCCGAAGCTCGAACTGTCCGCCTTCCAGGCGGTCAAGCGCGACTTCGCCTTCGTCGTCGACAGGACGGTCGAGGCCGGCACGCTGGTGCGAGCCGCCCTAGCCGCCGACAAGAAGCTGATCACCGCTGTCTCGGTCTTCGATATTTTCGAGGGTGCGTCACTCGGCGAAGGCAAGAAGTCGATCGCCATCGAGGTGTCGATCCAGCCGGTCGAGAAGACGCTGACCGACGAAGATTTCGAAGCGTTGGCCAAGCGCATCATCGAGAATGTTGGCAAGCAGACCGGTGGCGTACTCAGGACTTGAGGGATTGCGGGCAAGTGGCGAATCGCCCTCCAAAGGGCGATGGACCATTTGCGCTATTCAGGGCTCCCGTTCGAAGCCCAACGTGCGGCGTTTCTCGACATCGTGTCGAGAGATGAGTTGCTGAGTGACGCTTTGGCTCGGGCGCGGCGTCTTGCCTTGCCCGACTGGCTGCTGGTCTCCGGCGCGCTCTACAACACCGTCTGGAACGAGCTGACCGGCAAGCCATCGGGTTACGGCGTCAGGGATGTCGACCTTTTCTACTTCGATGGCAGCGACCTCTCCTATGAGGCTGAGGATGGAGTGATCGCGGCTGCCGCTCCGGTCTTCGCCGGACTGCCGCTGCCGGTCGAGGTGCGCAACCAGGCGCGAGTCCATCTCTGGTATCCCCTGAAGTTCGGACAGCCGTGCCCGCGCTACACGAGTTCCAGCGACTCGGTCCGCCACTTCGCCTCCAAAACCCACGCGGTCGGCGTCCGTTTCGACGCGGATGGGCAGCTCGACCTCGTGGCGCCGTTTGGCCTCGACCACATCTTCTCGTTTCGCATCACACCGAACCGGATGATGGACAACCGCCAGACGCATGAGGCCAAGGGCGCGCGTGCGAAGGCCTGCTGGCCGGAGATCACTGTCTATCCTTGGTGATGTCGGCGGGACAGAGGGGGTGTTTCGCGCCAACGTCTCGCACCTCCACGCGGTGCAAAAAGGAGGCGCCGCAGCGCCCCCTTTCAACTATCCGGCGGTGACCAAGCTCACCCATTCACAAGCGCCAGCAACTCCTCGGTGTAGCGCTTGCCGGTCACCTTATCCGGCGACAGCGCCTCGCCGATCGTTTGCACTTCGGCCGCGCTCAGCTCGATCCCGGCCGCCGCCGTGTTCTGTTCCAGATGGCGGATTTTCCGCGCGCCGGGGATCGGCACGATGAAATCGCCCTGGTGCAGCACCCACGCCAGCGCCAGCTGCGCCGAGGTCACGCCCTTTTCAGCCGCCATTTTCTCCAGCGTGGCGATGACAGCGGCGTTGGCCGCCATGGCGTCGGCCTGGAAGCGCGGCTGGCCACGGCGCCAGTCGTCGTCGCTCAAAGTCTCGGGCTTGGCGATCGTGCCGGTCAACAGGCCACGGCCGAGTGGGCTGTAGGGGACGAAGCCGATGCCGAGTTCGCGGCAGACGGCGAGCACCTCGTCTTCCGGATCACGGCTCCACAGCGAGTATTCGCTTTGCAGGGCCGATATCGGATGCACGGCATGCGCCCGGCGGATGGTTGCCTCACTCGCCTCCGACAGGCCGAGCGCCCGCACCTTGCCTTCGCGCACCAGTTCGGCCATGGCGCCGACCGTGTCCTCGATCGGCACGTTGGGATCGACGCGATGCTGGTAGTAGAGGTCGATGACATCGGTGCCAAGCCGCTTCAGCGACGCCTCGGCGACCGCCTTGACATGTTCGGGGCGGCTGTCGACGCCGGCCATGCGGTCGATGCCGGTGCCTTCCTCCAAAATCTTGAAGCCGAATTTGGTGGCGATGGTCACCTTGTCACGAACCGACTTCAGCGCCTTGCCGAGCAGGATCTCGTTCTCGTAGGGGCCATAGACTTCCGCCGTATCGAAGAAGTTGACGCCGATCTCGACGGCGCGGTGCAGGGTGGCGATCGCCTCGGCCTCCGCCTGGCCGCCATAGACAAAACTCATGCCCATGCAGCCGAGGCCGACGGGATAGACGTTCAATTCAGTTCCTAGCTTGCGGGTTTGCATCACGCGTCTCCTTGTTGCGATGCTTAACGCGTCGACAACGCGCTTTAAGTCTTAAGCATGTCGTTGCCCCCAAAACCGCTGCGCGCTTTTGGGCGACATGCATGGGGAGATAGCGCCTTGCTTTCCGTTCGATAATCGTCTCTCTTTTGCACGGCTTGTTCCAAGAAATAGATCAATGAATCGAACGAACCTCTCCCAACTCGTGGTGTTGGCCACCGTCGCCCGATGCGCCAGCTTTCGCGGGGCCGCCCGCGAACTTGGCATCGCGCCTTCGGCGGTCAGCCATGCGGTGTCCAGCCTGGAGGCGAGGCTGGGCGTTCGTCTTCTGGCCCGCAGCACCCGCAGCGTCGCCCCGACCGAGGAGGGCGCGCAGCTGCTTGAACGGTTGCGGCCGGCACTTTCCGAGATCGACCTTGCACTGGAGACGGCGGTCGAGGCGCGCGACCGGCCGGCCGGCAATCTTCGGCTCAGCGTACCGCGCACCGCCGCCCATCTGGTGTTGACGCCACGGCTCGGTGCGTTCGCGGCGGTCTATCCCGACATCGTGTTGGAGATCGTCATCGAGGATCGTTTCACCGATGTCGTCGAAGGTGGTTTCGACGCCGGTGTGCGACTTGGTGAGAGCTTGCAGCGCGACATGATCGCGGTGCGCATCGGGCCGGACATTCGTGGCGCGGTGGTCGGCGCGCCGTCTTATTTCAAAACCATGCCCAGGCCACACCACCCGCGTGAGCTTGCCGGTCATCGCTGCATCCGCTTCCGCTTCTCCAGTGGCATCCTCTACCGGTGGGAGTTCGAGAAGGGCGGCGAGGCGATCGAGATGGCCGTGCAGGGACCGCTTGTCCTTGATGAGGACCATCTGATCACCCAAACGGCCGTCGATGGTGCCGGGCTAGCCTTTGTCTTCGAGGATTATGTCGCCACGCCGCTCGCCGACGGCCGACTGATCCGCGTGCTGGAGGACTGGTGCCCGCCTTTCGATGGGTTCTTCGTCTACTATCCCAGCCGCCGCCAGATGCGGCCGGCGCTGCGCGCCTTCGTCGATTTTTTCAAGGTGAGCGGATAACTTCACCCTCGCCCTTGTTGGGAGGGTCGCGCAGCAACTGCCGCAAGGCGGCTTTTGCGAAGCGGGGGATCTCGTAGGGCGCAGGGTGAAGCGAAGGAAGAAAGTCCCCCCGGCATTCGTTCACGTCCCATGCAGGCATCGATTACCAACAGCACCACCCGCTATGGCTGGGGTGCGATCATTCTTCACTGGCTGATTGCGCTGATCTTCATCGGCCAGTTCGGGCTCGGCTTCATCATGGTGCGGCTGACCAGCCAGCGCACTGCCTTCGAACTGATCCAGCTGCACAAATCCTTCGGCTTTCTGCTGCTCGGACTGGTGATCCTGCGCATCGCCTGGCGCTTCGGCAATGCAGCGCCGGCGCTGCCGCGCACGGTCGGAACCTTGGAGCGACGGGCCGCGCCACTCGCTCACATTGCGCTCTACGCGTTTCAACTGGCCCTGCCCTTGTCCGGTTGGGCGCTGGTGTCGGTGTCGATGCTGGAGATCCCCAGCCTGCCGTTCAACCTTTTCCTCATGCCGAACCTGCCGCTGGCCGAATCGGATGCGGCCGAAAGCTTCTGGACGTCAGCGCATTGGTATCTCGCCTATGCCGGCATGGCCCTGGTCGTGCTGCATGTCGCGGCGGCGTTGCGTCATCATTTCCAGCTCAAGGATGGTGTGCTCACCCGCATGATCACGCCTTCGTCAGAGGACAGTGCGGAATAGAGCGGCCGGGTCATTCGTTCATTGTGTGAGGGCGCGCAGGAAATGCGCTGCCTACAACAAGGAACACCTCAATGTACACGCGTATCCTCGGATTTGCGGCGGTCGCCGTTTGCTTTGCCATGCCGGCTTCAGCGGCAATCGCGCTTGGTGATGCCGCCGGCAGTTACGCGATCAGCCCGGCCAACTCCTCGATCCACTTTTCCATCGGCAAGGTCGGTGGCGGCGGCCTCGATGGCGCCTTCGGCCGCTTCAAGGGCTCGATCCGCATCGACAACAGCGACGTCGCCCGCTCGCAAGTCAATTTCACCATATTTCCCGAAAGCGTCGGCACCGGCCAGGGCCGCATCGATGCCTTCCTGCGCTCGGACGCGGTGTTCGACGCCGCCGACAGCCCCGAGATCCGGTTCCGCTCGACCAGCGTGACCCGCACAAGCGACACCACGGCCCTCGTCAGCGGCCGCCTGACGGCGCGCGGCAAGACGTTTCCGGAAGAGTTCACGGCCCAGCTTGGCGACCTCAAGGCCGGCACGATAAAATTCCATGTCACCGGCAAGGTGCTCAGGTCACGCTACGGCATGGATGTCGGCACGCCGATCTATTCCAACATCGTCGCCTTCGACATGACGCTGACTGGCAAACGGAGCTGAGCTTGCAGGATGCGGTTTCCTCGCCCCCGCAAAGCGGGGGAGAGGTGGTCCGGCGAAGCCGGGACGGAGAGGGGGACGACGGTCGCGAAGCCAGGACCCAAGGGACTGAGCACGAGACGGGCTATGGAGGRCCAACAAGGAGCGCTTGAACAGCAAACTCCCAGCCCGCCACGAAGGCCCCTCTCCGTCCCGGCTTCGCCGGRCCACCTCTCCCCACTTCGTAGGGCGAGGAAACCAGTCTCCAATTGGCTTTTCCTGAGATTTCGGGCAAACCTCGTCGCCTGCAATCGCTATGGAGAAGCCTGATGTTCCGATGGGGTGTGTTGTCGACGGCCAAGATCGGCCGCGAGCAGTTGTTGCCGGCAATGGTCGACGCGGAGAACGGCGTTCTGTCGGCGATCGCCAGCCGCGACCTGTCGAAAGCCAAGGCCCTGGCCGAGCGCTTCGGCGCGCGCCATGCCTTCGGCTCCTATGAGGACCTGCTCGCCTCCAGCGAGGTCGACGGCGTCTACATCCCGCTGCCGACCTCCCAACACGTCGAATGGGCGGCCAAGGCGATCGAGGCCGGCAAGCACGTGCTGGTCGAAAAGCCGCTGGCGCTCGACGCCAAGGACATCCTGCCGCTGATCAAGCTGCGCGATGCCAAGAAGGTGCTGGTCTGCGAGGCCTTCATGGTCATCTACCACCCGCAATGGATCAAGGTGCGCGATCTCATCGCCAGCGGCGCCATCGGCCGCCTGCGCCACGTCCAGGGCGCCTTCTCCTATTACAATGTCGACCCCGACAACATGCGCAACAAGCTCGATCTCGGCGGCGGCGCGCTGCCCGACATCGGCGTCTACCCGACCGTCTCGACGCGCTTTTCCACTGGCAAGGAGCCGTTGCGCGTCCAGGCGACGATCGAGCGCGACAAGACATTCGGCACCGACATCTATTCCTCGATCCGCGCCGATTTCGGCGACTTCGAGCTGTCCTTCTACCTGTCGACGCAGATGGCGGCGCGCCAGGTCATGGTGTTCCATGGCGAGAAGGGGTTCATCGAGGTGTTTTCGCCCTTCAACGCCGGGCTCTACGACCATCACCGCGTCGAACTGCACAACCAGAACCACACGGAGGCGCAGGTATTCCGTTTTCCCGGCACCCAGCAGTACCGGCTGGAGGTCGAGACCTTCGCGCGGGCCGCACGGGGCGGCAAGGAGCGGGTCTTCACGCTGGAGGAATCCGTGCTCAACCAGAAGGTCATCGACGCCATCTTCCGCGCTGGCGGCAAGGAAGGTTGGGAGGCCGTTTAGCCAGCCCTTTGTTCGACGCAATTCCGGACGGAAAACCGATTCACGCTTTTCCTGGAATTGCTTTAGCCGGCAAATGGGGAGGGGAAAGATGGCTGACGATGCGGACGTGATCATTGTCGGCGCCGGCCTTGCCGGGCTGGTCGCCGCCGCCGAGCTTGCCGAGGCCGGCAAGAAAACCGTCATCGTCGACCAGGAGCCGGAACAGTCGCTCGGCGGCCAGGCGTTCTGGTCGTTCGGCGGGCTCTTCCTCGTCGATTCGCCCGAGCAGCGGCGCATGCGCATCCACGATTCGCATGACCTGGCGCTTGAGGACTGGCTGGGCACCGCCGCTTTCGACCGCCCGGAAGATTACTGGCCGCGCAAATGGGCCGAAGCCTATGTCGGCTTCGCCGCCGGCGAGAAGCGCTCATGGCTGATACAGCGCGGCTTGAAATTCTTTCCCGTCGTCGGCTGGGCCGAGCGTGGCGGTGGCAATGCCATCGGCCATGGCAATTCGGTGCCGCGCTTTCACGTCACCTGGGGCACCGGCCCCGGCGTGCTTGAACCCTTCGTCCAGCGCGTCCGCGAAGCCGAGAAAAGCGGGCTGATCCGCTTCAAATTCCGCCACAGGGTCAACGAATTGACCCGCACGGGTGCCACCGTCGACGGCGTGCGCGGCGACATCCTGCAGCCAAGCACCGTCGGGCGTGGCCACAAGAGTCCGCGCGACATTTCAGGCGATTTCGAGCTTCATGCGCAAACCGTGATCGTCGCCTCCGGCGGCATTGGCGCCAATCACCAGCTTGTCCGGGAAAACTGGCCGCAGCGGCTGGGCGCGGCACCCAAGCGCATGATCACGGGCGTGCCCGATCATGTCGACGGCCGCATGCTGGCGATCACCGAAGCGGCCGGCGGTAGCATCATCAATCGCGACCGCATGTGGCACTATGTCGAGGGCATCAAGAACTGGGCGCCGATCTGGACAGATCATGCGATCCGCATCCTGCCCGGCCCGTCATCGCTGTGGCTCGATGCCAGGGGCAAGCGCTTGCCGGTGCCGCTCTATCCCGGCTTCGACACGCTGGGCACGCTCAACCACATCATGAGCACCGGCTTCGACTATTCCTGGTTCATTCTGACCAGGAAGATCATCCAGAAGGAGTTCGCGCTGTCGGGCTCCGAACAGAACCCCGACCTGACCGGCAAGAGCTGGCGTCAGGTGCTCGGCCGCGCCACGTCGGGCATTCCGGGCCCGGTGAAGGCGTTTATGGAGAGGGGCGAGGATTTCATTGTCGAGGCCGACCTGTCGACGCTGGTCGCCCGCATGAACGCGCTGGCCGGCGACGAGCCGCTGCTCGAACTCGCAAAGGTCGAACGCGAGATCCGGGCCCGCGACCGGCAGCTCGACAATCCGTTCTCCAAGGACATGCAGATCACCGCCTTGCGCGGTGCACGTGCTTACCTTGGCGACAAACTGATCCGCACGGCCAAGCCGCACAAGATGCTTGACCCGGCAAACGGCCCGCTGATCGCGGTCCGCCTCAACATCCTGACCCGCAAGACGCTGGGCGGCCTGCAGACCGATCTCGACAGCCGTGTACTGGGTGCCGACGGCCAGCCGGTGGCGGGGCTTTATGCGGTTGGCGAGGCCGCAGGTTTCGGTGGCGGCGGTGTGCATGGCTATGCGGCGCTTGAAGGCACGTTCCTCGGCGGCTGCATCTTTTCCGGCCGCAGCGCCGGTCGGGCGGCCGCCGCAGTGGCGTGAAACGGCGACAACGCGATCCGATTTCCAGCCCTGGGTCCCACATACGCCCAGGCGATAAACATATGACTTTTTTATATTTTTCAGTTTTCGGCCGCCTCGAATACAAATGCGGATCCTTTTATCTTTCTGAGTGCGGCCGGTCCTGAGCCGCTGCAGGCAGTCACCACCTCGTGGCGACAGTTAAGAAAGAAAGAAGTCTTCGATGTTCCTCTCAGACGGGCTCTATCTGCCCACCCATCGTCCGCTGCCGGCGTCGCAGCTTGAGCAAGCGCGGCGTGCTGCCAACAACAATCGCAGGCCGGTCAGACTGGTCGCGCCCTTCACTCCGACATGGTGGCTCCTGGTCGCCGGCGGCTTGCTGGTCGCCGCCACCATCGCTGCTCAAGTTTCCTGATCGCAAAGCAGAAGATTATCATGCAACGTTCTCATATCCCCTCTGACGGAAACGCCCTTCACCGTTTCGTGGTCGGGCGCGACGGCGAAGGCCACTGGATCGCGCGCGACGAAGAAGGCATGACCGGCGGTGTTTTCGCCGACAGGACCTCGGCTGTTCGTTTCGCCACGATGGAAAGCGGTCATCAGGCCGGCGCGATACGCTTCGCCCCGGCAAGCGTGTGCCTTTCCCTCTTCAACTGATCCTGTTTCCGGCTGCTTTCACCGTTCCGGAACGTCTGACCATGGACACGTCCAACACTGCCGATCTGGCCGGATTGTTCGATCGTCTCCCGCATGTCGGCAGGCTGCTCGAACACCAGCTGTGGGAGGCCGCACGCGGCCTGTCGCTCGACAGATCGTCCCAGCAAGGCCGGCGGTTTGCCGGCCTGGTCGAGGCCGGCGCCACGCTCGACGCCGTCCTCCTGCTCGTCGCCCTCTCGAAACCGGAGCGCTCGGTTTCGTCGCTCAGCAGGATCGGCGAGCGATGGTTTTGCACCATTCAAACCCCGCCTGTAGCGACGCCGGGCAACGCCTGCATAGCCGAAGCGGAACATACCGATCTGGCTGCAGCGGTGCTCTCGGCTTTGCTTCTTACGCACGTCGAACAGGCGGCGTCCTCAAACAATCACCAAGGAGAATTTGATTGCCATGACACCCGAACAAGCACGAACGCGCCTGACCGGAGCGATGACCGCGCTGGTAACGCCATTCACCGACGGCGAGGTCGACCTGAAGCAACTGACCACGCTGCTGCGCTGGCAGATCGAACAAGGGATCAACGGGCTGGTGCCGTGCGGCACCACCGGTGAGTCCCCGACCTTATCGTGGGAGGAGCGCCTCGACATCATCGCGCTCTGCGTGAAAATTGCCGCGGGCAGGGTGCCGATCATCGCCGGCACCGGGACGAACAGCACCGAGACGACGATTGCTCTTTCGACAGCCGCCGAGGCTTTCGGGGCCGACGCTGCCCTCATCGTCACGCCCTACTACAACAGGCCGAGCCAGGAGGGGATATTCCGCCACTTCGAAGCGGTCGCCAGCAAGGTCAAGATACCGATAATCGTCTACAACGTCCCGGCCCGGACCGGTGTCGACCTGTCGCAGGAGACGGTCGAGCGCCTGGCGCAGATTCCAACCATCGTCGGCATCAAGGACGCCACTGGCGATGTGAACCGCCTGTCCTCGCTGCCCGCCGTGCTGAGGCGCCGTTTCATTTGCCTGTCCGGCCACGACTCCACGTCTTTCGGCTTCAACTCGATGGGCGGGCGTGGCACGATCTCCGTGGTCTCCAACGTCGCCCCGCGACTGTGCGTCGAGATGCATGATGCCTGCCGGCAAGACGACCACCACACCGCTCGGGCCATCCATCATCGCTTGCGGCCACTCATCGCGGCGCTCGAGCTGGAGAGCAATCCGGTACCGGTCAAGTACGCCCTGCATCTGGCGCTGGGGCTGAGCCCGGACGTCCGCTTGCCAATGACCCCTGTCCGTCCTGAAACTGCGACGGCAATTCGAGAGGCGATGGTGACTTTGAACGAAGGTGGACCCAGCGCAATGCAATCAGGACGGATTGCGGTCGCGCCTGCTCAGCAGCGGTTTTGATGGAGCGGCCTTGCCGTCGGCGGCATAAACCAGGCCCGGTTGGACGATCCATTCGCCAGCCCGCAGCGCTTCGACATCGAAACCCCCATCGGCGTCGCGCGTTGCAACGCCGACATAGCGATATCGGGATCYGCTCGCATCGATGACCGTATCGGCGATCGGATGGCCGGCGAGCCGGCCGATGATCGCGCCTTGTTCTCTGAGGTTTGCCAGGACGAAATATTCCGTAGGCACCCTGCGGCTGACCCTGGAGGTCAGCCAGACTGAATGTGTTCTCATGGTCCTTGAAGCCAGTCTGTCGTTCCGGCCGCCGTCGAGCGGCGGCCCGGAAGTACTTAATCGCTGGCCGCATAGGAATTCGAGAGCAGGTTTTGGCCTGAATTATATACGCCGCATATGGATGACGGCGCTCAGGGGACCCATTCGCCCGTTCCCAAAGCGGCTACCGCATCGACGATCCGCGTAAAGCTGGCGCGGGCGCGGCCGACCGTGTGCCGGGCTCGCAGATAGCCATGCACCAGCCCAGGTTCCTCGAACCAATATGCCCGTCCGCCGGCGGCGGCGACGCGTGCGCGATAGGCTTCGCCGTCTGATGACAGCGGGTCGCACTCGGCAGTGATCAGCACCGTCGGCGGCAGATTGGCGAAGTCGCCATCGGCGAGCGGCGACAGCGTGATGTCACCGGTCCCATCCACGCCGCCGGTGCGGACGTTCTTGTAGAATTCCAGGTCGCGCACGGTCAGCATCGGCGCCTCGGCATGCGTCACATAAGAGCCGCGCGAGCGGTCGCCGCCGAGCCCGGGATAGATCAGCACCTGCCCGATCGGCTTGCGCTGATGGCCGCGTGTCGCATGGCTGACGGCAGCGGCAAGATTGCCGCCGGCGCTGTCGCCGCAAAGCACGATGGGATGGTCGCGATTGGCGGTGGCCCATTCGAAGGCGCTCATCACGTCGTCGAAGGCCGCCGGATGCAGGTGCTCCGGCGCCAGCCGGTAGTCGACCGAAACCACCTCATAGCCGGTGCGGCCGCAGAGCTCGGCGCAGACATCGTCATGGCTGTCCAGCCCGCCGAGGATGAAGCCGCCGCCATGGAAGTAAAGCACCGTCGCCGCTGCCTGCGGCGCGCTTCGGTAGATGCGGATCGGGATATCATGGGTGGGCGTTGCAATGGCAGAGGTTTCGACTGCAACGCCCTCGGGGTAGCCGGCAAAGAACTCGCGGCACATCCGGTCATAGATCTCGCGCTGCTGCGCGATCGTGTAGTCGATCGTATCAGGCGGATAATAGGAATTGGTTCGCTCGATGAAGGCCCAGGTCTCGGCGTCGATGAGGGCTTGGTAGTCGGTCATGGGGCCCCACTACTTCCCCTTCCACACCGGCTCGCGCTTTTCGGCGAAAGCGCGAAAACCTTCCATATTGTCCTCGGAGCCATAGAGGGCATCGACCGTCGGCAATTGGCGGCGCGTCACCTTGTTCATGGCGTCCTGGAAGGTGAGCGCCTCGGCCACCCGCGCCGTCTCCTTGATCGCGGCAAACACCAGCGGCGGGCCGCCGGCGAGCAGCCGGGCGATCTCCCAGACGCGGTCCTCGAGCTTCTCCTTGGGCAGCACCTCGTTGACCAGACCCCAGCGATGCGCCTCCGCGACATCCATCCAGCGGCCGGTGAGCAAAAGGTCCATGGCGACATGATAGGGGATGCGCTTTGGCAACTTGATCGTCGCGGCATCGGCCAGCGTGCCGGCGCGGATCTCGGGCAGCGCGAAGGAGGAATGATCGGAGGCGTAGATGAGGTCGCACGACAGCGCCAGCTCGAAGCCGCCGCCGACCGCCATGCCGTTGACGCAAGCGATGACCGGCTTGTTGAGGTCGCGCAGTTCCTGCAGCCCGGCAAAGCCGCCGACGCCATAGTCGCCGTCGACCGCATCGCCGCCGGCAGCCGCCTTCAGATCCCAGCCGGCGCAGAAGAACTTGTCGCCGGCGGTTTTGACGATGGCGACGCGCAGGCTTGGATCGTCGCGGAATGCCTTGAACGTCTCGCCCATCAGCCGCGAGGTCTTGAGGTCGATGGCGTTGGCCTTGGGCCGGTCGAGCGTGACCTCGAGGATGGTGCCCTCGCGACGGGTCGAAATGACGTCAGACATTCTTCTTGTCTCCCAGCACCAGCAGCGCGTCGGCTATCCAGGCGCCCTTGCCCTCTGTGCAGACGATCAGCGGGTTGATGTCGAGTTCCTCGATCTCGCCGGCATTCTGCTGCACGAAGGCGGCAATGCCCGAGATAGCCTCGATGGCCGCGGCGACGTCGGCTTTCGGCCGGCCACGATAGCCTTCGAGCAGCGGGAACAGTTTGAGGCCGCGCAACGCCGCCTCGATGTCATCGCGGGTTGCCGGCAGCATCAGCGTGACGCTGTCGCGCAACAACTCGACCAGCACGCCGCCGGTGCCCAGCGTCATCACCGCGCCGAACATCGGATCACGGGTGAAGCCGACGATCAGTTCGGCGACACCGTCGCGCACCATGCGTTCGACATAGAGGCCGGTGCCGAGCGGCAGCAGGTCATGCGCTGCCGTGCTGACGGATTCGGCGTCCTTGAGGTTGAGCCTGACAGCACCGACCTCGGACTTGTGGGTGACGCCCAGCGCCTTCAGCGCCACCGGAAAGCCGAGCGCCATCGAGGAGATCACCGCCTCGACGGCATTGGCGGCGCGTTCGCCCTTGGGCACTGGCAGGCCGGCCTTGATCAGCCGCGATTTCGCCTCGGCCTCGTCGGGCGTGATGTGGTCGCCACCGGGCGCACCGGAGGCGGACGTGTCGATCGGCTGCGCCTGCGGTTCGCGCCACGCCCAGCCGATGAAGGCTGCCGCCTGGGCGGCGTCCATGGCCTCGGAAATGCCGAACAACGGCACCATGCCACGCGCCATCAGTCCGGCCGTGTATTCTTCCGGCAGGTTCTCGGGCAGCGAGGAGACGATTGCGCCTTGCGCCTTGTTGGTCTTCAGCGCCGATTCGAAGGCACGCAACGTCGCCCACCAATCGGTGTCCGAGCAGCGGTCGGGGCGCGGGAAGTCCAGCACCAGCATGTTGAGATCGAAGCCGCCCGACACCATGGCGGTGAAGGTGGCGGTCATCGCCGGCTCGTTGTTCCAGATGAAGGTGTGGTAGTCGAGCGGGTTGGCCACCGCCACCAGCGGCCCGAGCGTCGATTTGACATGAGCGCGGTGCGAACCGGTCAGGTCAGGGAAATTGACCCAGCGGCCTTCGGCGCTGTCGGCCATGACGGAGGCCTCGCCGCCCGAACAGCTCATCGACGACAGACGATAGCCGGGCAAAGGTCCGGTGACGTGCAGCAGCTTCAGCGCCTCGATGAAGGCCGGAATGGAATCGACGCGGGCAATGCCGAGGCGCTTCAGGAAGGCTCCCGAGGCCGCGTCCGAGCCGGCCAGCGAGGCGGTGTGCGAGACTGTCGCCTGCCGCGCCTGTTCGGAACGTCCGACTTTCATGGCGATGATCGGCTTCTTCAGCTCGCGTGCCCGGGCCGCCAGCCGTTCGAAGCCGGCTACCGAATCGAACGCCTCGATGTGCAGCCCGAGCGACGTGACCCGCTCGTCCTCGATCAGGCCGAGCGCCATTTCGGACAGGCCGGTCTGCGCCTGGTTGCCGGCGGTCATCAGGAAGGCGATCGGCAGGCCGCGCTTCTGCATCGTCATGTTGATGGCGATGTTGGACGATTGGGTGATGATGGCCACGCCTTTGCCGCCCTCGGCCAGCCTGATGCCGCCATGCTGGTCGGGCCACAAAAGTGCGCCATCGGTATAGTTGATCAGGCCATAGCAATTCGGCCCGATGATCGGCATCTGGCCCGCCGCCGCGACAAGCTCGGCCTGCAGCCGCTCGCCGTCGTCGTCATAGGCCTCGGTTTCGAGGAAGCCTGCGGCAAAGCAGACGGCGCCGCCGGCGCCGCGTTCGGCCAGCGCCTTGACCACCTCGATGGTCAGGTGGCGGTTGACGCCGACAAAGGCGGCATCAGGTGCGCCGGGCAGATCGGCCACCGAACGATAGGCCTTGCGGCCAGCCACCTCGTCCTTGGTCGGGTGTACCGGCCAGATCTCGCCGGCAAAGCCCATCTTGATCGATTGCGCGACGACGGCGGCAGCCTGCGCACCGCCGAAGACGGCGATCGACTTCGGCCGCAGGAGACGT